>JAGRBY010001417.1 GCA_020433835.1 Anaerolineae bacterium
TCGCGCCGGTGATCAATCCGCCCCAACCCGAAACCATGCACGCGGTTTACAGTAAAGCTTGTCTAAAGCCAATCGAAACCCGGCTGTTACAAAACAAGCTCAAGATCATCGGGTTTTTTGAGGATGTCGCCGTCCGGTATATCGAAGCGGCGGAGGTGGCCGCGTTCGATCCCCATTTTCACGCCTTCATCAACATGAACACCCCGGCCGATTGGGCCAGAGTCCGGACTATCGCTGAGCAGCAATTCTAGAGGGTGAGTAGACCCTAGATAATGGTGAATAGTGAATGGTGAAGTTGTTTTTCATTCACCATTAATTATTAATTATTCACAATTTGTTTTTAACACGAATCTGGGCGGTTGCTTGTAATCTAACCATGCTGATGATATAATCCACGGCTCATGAATGGTATATCGTCAATCACCATCTGTTCATATCAGAACGCCGTCCCGTTCAAGCCGGTTTGAATTGTCCCAGTCGGACAGCTTGTGATAAACAATATTCATCAGAGTTGATAGCATTTTGGAGTTAGAGAGTTTAAAGAGTTAGCCTATCGCTGTTTAGGAATAAGAATTAATTAACTTACCTAATT
>JAGRBY010001418.1 GCA_020433835.1 Anaerolineae bacterium
CGCATTGGTTTCCCGGCGGTGCTGGGCCTAAAGCAGCACACTGAAGTATTGGCCGATCTGGAAAAGATGCTGGGCAAAACCGTGTTTGAGATTAGCACGCTGCCGCCGTCGGCGCCGGGCCGCCGCCTGTTTGAGGGGTTGAAATCGGCCTTTTTGCAAGCCGGGGGGCGAATCATCATCGGCAGCCGAGTGGTCAGCGGCCAGATTGAAAACGGGCAGGTTAAGGAATTGCTGTTTGAAACGTCGAACCGGCTGAAACCGATCAGCGCCGATTATTACGTGCTGGCGACCGGCGGCATCTATGGCGGCGGCATCCAGACCGATTTGGAAGGTAAAGTTTGGGAGCCGATCTTTGGCCTACCCGTCACCGCCGACGAAAACCGCCACAAATGGTTCGCTGCGCGGTTTGTCTCCCCAACCGGCCAGCCGGTGTCGCAGTACGGCGTTAAAGTCAACGAACATCTAAACCCGGTCAATGGCGGCCAAGCCCCCATTGCCGACAACCTCTTTGTGGCCGGGGCCACCCTGGCCGGCGCCGATTGGACGCGCGGCCGGACCGGCGACGGACTGGCCCTCGCTTCGGCCGAGGTTA
>JAGRBY010001419.1 GCA_020433835.1 Anaerolineae bacterium
CAGGACGTGCTCACCGCGCTGGCGCGGCGCGCGCCGCACCTGCCGGTGTGGCTGGCGCCGGCGCCGGTGCAGGGTGCGGGCGCGCCGGCCGAGCTGATCAGGTCGCTACAAAAACTGTATCTGCTTGCGGCCGCCAGTCAAGGGCCGGAGGCCGATTTGGCACTTGAAAACCGGCCCGCCATCGACACCATCCTGCTGGTGCGCGGCGGCGGCTCCATCGAAGATCTTTGGGCCTTCAACGACGAGCAGCTGGCGCGCACCATTGCCGCCAGCCCGGTGCCGGTGGTGGTGGGCGTCGGCCACGAGACCGATTTCACCATCGCCGACTTCGTGGCCGACCTGCGCGCGCCCACGCCTACCGCCGCGGCCGAGCTGGTGAGCCTGCCGCGCGACCAGCTGCTGGCCGATCTGCGGCAGCAGCACGAGCGCGTGTTGCGCGCGCTCCAGGCCCGGCTGGACCGCGAGGCCCAGCGGCTCGACGGCGCGCAGCAGCGGCTCGGCCGCCAGTGGGCCCGGCTCGCGGGCCAGCAGCGCCTGCTGGCGCAGCTGGAGCAGCGGCTGACGCACGGCGCGGTGCTGAGCCGCGAGCG
>JAGRBY010000141.1 GCA_020433835.1 Anaerolineae bacterium
TCACAATGAGATGAAAAGGACGCTAGCATAGTTATGATAATCATTTTGTTGAAAAAAGTCAAGGTTATAGAGACAAGTTTTACATAAAAATAAAAACGGTCTAAAGTTACATTCACTTTCGACAATGCTCTTTTAGATTATGGAGTAGAAGAGCAAGCCTCTGGTACCTCTGATTGGTCAATGATCGCATTAATTTGATTTACCTCATCACTACCATCATCAGGGAGAACCTCTGAAATTGTAGCCCATTTAAAGCCGTTAATTGTTACCGGATTAGCCGCAGGATTATTAGAGTAAGGAATGATAATAGCCTGCCCCACTAAAGCATCAGCCATCGGCTTAACTTGTTGGGAACCGGTTATCTTAGCAACTTGACTATTCTTTTGTAAGGTATCTGTCCCACCGGAAGGGTCAACAAAATCATTGAGTGACATTTGAGGAAACTGAAGGGCATATCCCAAATATTGGGCGTCACTGTCGGTCGTGGACGGATTCCATTTTAGCCAACCGTCCTTAATAATATTTATAGGTTGGCTTGTAGTAAAACCAGGTTCAGTAGCGTCAGCAATCACAGGATAAGTTAAACAGAGCGGACCTATGTAGCTAATACTTTTGAGCAAATTACCGCTACTGGTTCCGGTGCTTCTAGCTGCTCCAATCAGGCGCATTGTTGTATGGGTGTATAAAGGGACCGGATCGGTAAACGGGTTAGAGATAAGCGGAAAACCAAAAAGCTGAGGTTGGTCATAATAGAGTTCGGTAATGATAACATTATTAGCCGACGCTACACCTCCCCTCTTTAAAATTTCACAGTTGAATTCGTTATTCTGGGCCGCCAATTTTTTACTCATTTCCTCGTAATCTCTACGGGTAGTACGAGGTCCTGTCACGGTTTCATCAGGTCCAATTGTAGTAGCTTGATACTTAAATTTAGGCATGCCCGGATGGATTATTAAATCATCTTGAGGAAATGGATTATAATTTGGGTCTTCAAATGCAGTACAATCACTACACTCAGAGCCGTTAATATCTTCGCAGGGAGACCCCGTATCCGCCACCAAGTGGGAGATAATTAAAGTAGCGTTTCCAACATCAGGGTCAACATCACCGGGATCGGGGTCAAAATTAAGTGGTAGTTGACCAGCTAAAGATGTATAAACCCACGTTTCAATGCTATCCCAACTCGTCTGTATGTCGTCCTGTGAAGAAAAATTCAAATATCCCGGTCTTACTGAAAAGCGGGTAATTTCGCGATTGACGTTAACCAAAACCAGGTATCCTCGCAATACCCAGCCAACTTCAAAAACACCAATCATTAAAAAAATCAGCAAGGGAGTGACAATAACTAACTCTACTAAACTCTGTCCCTTTTCTGATATGGGCAACCATTTCCGTAACATATTCCATCCTCTCACAGAACATTACAAGCACGGCAGGAGAGCGAACTCTCTAAAATATTGATGGGGTAGTGCAGTTGGCTGTTAACCACATTACTACACTACCCACTTATTTCTTAGTTTTCTGGCATTAAAACAAAATAGATTTAATTCACAATCCTTACAAATACGTTTGACAAGATTATATCAAAAATCTGGTCTAAATCACTCGGTTTTGCAGCCGGGTAGTAGGCACCACCCCGTTGTTCGAAGTAAACATCCTCTGTTGTTGGATCAACACCTGTCGCCATTGCTGTCAAGAGATCAATATTTACACCCGAGCCAATACCAATGGTATACAGGGTTACGTTTCGGTTAGCCGCTTGAATGGCATAATACATAGCGCAATCATAGGCTTTGTTACCTTGCCCAAATGTTCCTTTCCACAAGTTATTTGCGGGACAACCCGTATTATTAGCGTTGGGTGAACCATCCGTCATTAAAACAATGATGCGTCTTGCTGCCCCTTGGCGGTCACATACGCTACCATCATTAACTGGAGATTTACAATCGTGGTCAAGATTGACTTCAGGATCAGTGTCTATACCCAATTCAATTAAACCTTCGTGCATCCCATCAGCAATATTTGTACCACCATTATTATTATGAATCTCTACAGAGCGAATTAAGTTAGTATAGGATATAGGGCTTGTGGTTGGATCATAACATTTTCGGACGCCTTGAGCAGTATTCTTGGTCGCCCATTTAATACATTGCAATTCTGAGCGTTGTTTAATACCATTCGTCGTCCCATTTTTTACATTGCTTGAATACGCTACTAAGCCTATTTGGTCAAATTTAGGATCAAGCCGGTTCGCAAAATTTTTCACGGCTTCTTTAGCGCTACGCAATGGATCAATATCATGGTACAAGTCGTTAGCCAGTTGATTAGTTTCGGTCAAGACCTGAGTACAACCAATCCCTGCTCCTCCGGCGCCATAGCTGCTGGCTGTGTTATCGTTTTTGCTGGTTTTACAACTGCATTGAGCGAGGTCGACAGTTTGACCAAATGCAGGATTACAAACATTGCAAGCCTCCCGAGTAGCCGAACCATTCGTAGCCACCGGGCCTTTACCGCCATTTTGATTAACCAAATTCTTAAATGTATTATTAATACCCGTACTGTCACCTTTGACACTACCGTTTTCAGCAATGGTAGTATTACTATCGCCGCCGCTAAAATTCGTAAAAATGATTTTGTCGACATTAAATCCGGCAGATCCCTGATAGAGACGCAGCGTATACTGGGCACCCTGCGTAGTGGGGATATCCCCCAGTTTTAACCAACGCCATCTATCCTTTTGCGGGAAATCATAGTCTTGTGATTGATCCAGATTCGTAAAGTCACGGCCCTGAACATCACTCCAATTAGAACCGTCGGCCGGACCAAGCTGCCAAAATATGGCTCTGGGCCAGAACTCTCGTGTCTTGGGATTTTGACCAAGCCACTTCCAGGCATAGTTATAAGCTCCCTGTGCTCTAATCCAGACGTGTGTATTGCCGGTCCAATCTGGAGTAAAATCGTATTCAACATAGGGTGGATTATTCGATGGCGGCGACTCGCCTAAAAGAGAGGCCGTAGATGCCCAACAATTGCCGCTTAAATTAGGACCATTGAAACACTCGTTATTGTAAGCGCCGCCTTGCAATTGAGGATACTGATTGAGTTGGTACTGACTGTAAACCGAATAAGGATGTGATCTAATAAACGCCCCGCGAGTATCTGTACCGGAAGCATCCATGTTATTAAAACGCTGTAGCACCCAAAAGCCTTGTCCCGAAAGACGTTTTTCAAATTCCCAGCCATTGTGCGGTACATCACGCGAATAAAGTTCGGCTTCGTGAACAGAATATTTCTTACCATTTGAGTCAGTAACATATTGAAGGTTTTGCGTACAAAGCCCAGCCGTAGTTGTATCAGGCAGTGGGTTAAAGGAGCCATTGGAGGGCCAAGGGTTTTCGACAACATCATAATTTGCATCAGTACTAGGATAAGGTTCCCAACAATCGAAACACGTCGTTTCAAAACTCATCGAACCGGAAACGTCAAAAACAACAACAACATCAAGGTTTGTTACGTTTTCACCCACAGCCCGGTCGGAAACAGGAACTTTACCAAAGCCAAAAAACTGCATAAAGTTCATATCGACATTGACTTGGCCAGTCACCCGGATTTTATTGGCTGTACCATAGAGAGAGTCAGTGATGCAGTTATCTTCATTTTTGGTTACGATGTTACCACCAGAATCAGTATCGAACGGCTGGTAGGCCAAGGTATCAATCACAAAAATCGCCCGAGGAGGATCCTCGGCGGAAACTATATAGGGATATCCTTCAAAGAGATCATCGGGGTGAGGCTGAACAGCATCGCCACCTCCTAAAACTTGTTTACCAGGTCCATCAACGTTAGCCAATTCAGAGGGATCATCCGGGTCCGCAATACACCCTCTAACCCTAACCTCCGTATCAACTCCTACATCATAACCGTTTAATTCGATGTATTCAACGGCCCGCCGCATGGCCTCCTCTTCAAAAGGAAGTTCAACTACAGCGGCTAAAGCGGCAGCGTCAGCGGTTCTACTTACTCGAACTCTTTCGATGTAGACTAAACCCAAATCCAAAGCCAGACCCAACATAGCGAGCAGTCCTAAGAAAGCAAAGGTTACAATAATAATACTTTGCCCTTTCTGGGGCTGTAATCTATCCAAATATTTTGCTTTCATTTGCTGCAAATAATTTTTTACCATACCTACCTCCAACACGCTAACACAGAAGAAATAAGTTCAGAAACTACTCATAAAATTTATAAAATTATCCTGCTATAAATACTTTATTAAAGTTCTAAAGAAGAGTCGGTTGAAATAACTGTCCCCTCTGAAGCATCAATAACAACCACAAGAATATCCTGTGTACGTTTATCTAACCCAATCACCATCCAAACTGTCCCCGGATAATTATTGATCGTGCGCAGTTGGATAAGAATTTCTAAACCCGGATTACGTCGCAATAATTCAGACCCACCATAATCAAGCCATGTAGCTAAGGCAGCCGAACTATCAATTAACCAATCATCGGCATTTAAGGCTGGTGGCGGCAGGGTGATAGTGCCAACATGTTCGACAGTAGTCAGCCGGTTATCAGGTTCTACTTTAACAATCAATAAGCGTCTTAAACTGGGCGAATAAAAACGGTAAGACCATTGCGTTGGCTCACCGACTTGACTGACGGAAAGCACGCTGGGCCAATGCGCACTGGCTGCCATTAATTGGGCGTCGGCAGCCCAGGCTTGGCCGGCTTCCCACGCTGGCTGAAATTGGTTTAGTCCTGTAACTTGTGTAAAAGTTACTGTATGTACTGCCGGTACGGTAGGTACTCGCGTACTTTGCTGCGTTTGCGGATTGGAATCAACCGGCTGAAAACGCAAGATAAGTAAAGCCACTACAATGACCACAAAACAAGCAAATGAGGACAGCCCTGTCAACAAAATAATATCTCGTCGACGGAGCTTTTGGAGTAGTCTGGGCTTCGATTGCATTTTATTCTTGTTTCTAGAGCGAGTTCGGCGATGCGGATCAGGTTTATTAAACATAAGAATTGTTCCAGATAAGCTTCACATCTGGCATTACATTTTTTATCGAATTAATTTCTAACAATGATCGGGATCAATATTTTATCCGGCTCAATTACCGTAAAATATGGCCCTCGATAGTAGACACGATAGGTATGGGGTGTATTAGGATTCAAATCCCCACCAGCTCGACAGTTTGTAGCACCCGGATCAGCCGAGGATCTCATATATACGACATGTTCATCCCCAGCACTATCAATCACCATATCTGGATCAATAGAATAAAGGTTGATCGATGGTGTCTCCACCGTTGAAACGGACTTCCACCAGTTTGCAGAACTAGGCGTAAGATCAGGGTCTGCCTTAGAAGCTAAAAACAACTCGGACGTGCCGTTTGAAACAATTGATCCCCCTTGGCTTTCTGCGCACGATCCATCGGGGCGTTCTTGCCAAACAATGGCGAAATCATTTTGATGGTTTAAGGCCACACTTGGTCGCAATCCGGCTTCTTCTGTCGGGTTAGAACCACTAAGGTTTCTGGACCGCCGACGGTCATCTGGATCGACACTACCAAAATTATTTGTCGAAGTAATATAACGCGGGTCACCATCCCAATTGACCCCTCCATCTTTAGATAGAGTTCCCATCAAAGCATACGGCCTTAAATTATCATCACCATTCACTGAGGTATACAAACTATCCCAAGCCAAATACACATTATTGCCGTCAGCCTCAATACTGGGATTACCAACTTCGATATAGCTCGTATCGGTCCCAAAGATATGGGAGTTGCTCCATGTATCACCGTTGGTTGAGCGATAGTAGCGAATATTCAATTTACCGTTATACATATATGCCAAATGGATTTTTCCGCTGTCTGCCGCTAACGTCAGAGTTCCGCTATCAGAATTATTAGCATTGAGTGTTGTTGTGTTTAGCTGCCAACTGCCGCCGCTAACCGGTTTACGGGCAACGCGCACCTGTCCGGCACCGGAATTAATCCACGCCACATATAGCGTATTAGACAAAATTGTAATATCAGGGGCTTCTACTTTTTGGTTACCACTTTGGATAACTGATGGACTATTGCAACTGGCTGATGTTGCCGTTAATGTGCACGATGTATATAGAATTTGAAGATTGTTACTACTGCTCCACACCACATGAACGATTGTATTACTTGAAAAAACCAAGCTAGGTGCGGCCCCAGTCCCAACAATAGGGGGTAAAGCAATCCAAGCCCCTGTTCCGGATTTGACTGTAGAACGCAGCCTGATAGTACCATCTAACTGATACACCATAGCCAGATATTGGTTGCTTTGAGCAATACGTGGTGCTCGACTACCTAGTGGAGCCAATATAGCTGTACCATCGGCCTGACTACCAATCTGTGCATTTTCCTCCCAGATACCCGCTTCACTCTCTTTTTCGGAAAAAGGAGATTTAGCAAAAGCATCGATAGAACCAACCAATAAAAATATGCTAAAAATAAATGTTACTATAACTACAGGAGATAGGGTTACTCTCAATCTATTCATCAATATTTCCTACACAATGTCCTTAGAATTAACAATAAAACTCAACGTTCTAGTAATTCTTCAAACGCAATTATAACTTTTCCTATCATAGCACAATTAACCATACAAAAGTAGTGTCAAAAGTACTTATAATCATTTCCCTAAAGTCACAAAAATGAGTACACCTACTCTTTTTATCTAAAGAAATCGATCACAAAACTCCTCTCACTTTTAGATAAAGTAGAGACACCTTGCTGACAGCAAAGTATCTCTACCAAATTTCTAGACAACAATTATTGAACCGGGGCCAATGAGAATAGATCTAGAGAAACACGCTGCGGATTATTATTTGTGTGTATATCTTTCATAACCGTAGACGTATCTGCTGCTAGTACTTCTATTTGTTCCTCATCAAACTCATCGATCACATAGTGTTGAGCAAAAACAATATACTGTATGCCTGCCTTCGTAGCGGGCAAGTTATAGAAGTTAAAACTTCCGTCTTCCAAAGTTAGTGTTTCATAAACCGTTGGATCGTCCTCGGCATAAGCCCAGACCAAAACCCCAGGCAACTTATGCGTAGAACCATCACTATAATTCAACGTTAATTCGCCCGTAAGACGGGTATTTACCGGATCAGGTAAAGGTTGGCTGGTACAAGGTGAGAGCGAAACATCATCAAAGTAGAAATCCGTAGCGCAGAAAGTGCTACCGCATGTTTTAGTAGTGTTGCTATCATTGTATAAATACAGATAAAGCGGTTCTTCTGCATAGTTTTCAATGATGTCTTTACGACTGATGGGTAGGGATGCATTAACCGGATCCCACTTTGTTGGATTGTACGAACCCGGAGACATAACGCCATTGGCTACCAGGGTAGGGGTTGTTACACTATTCGCTTTGGCTACGTTTATATTAGCCGGATTAGTGGTAACGATAGCATAGAATTGATCACCTGTCTGATTTCCATCAGCTAAACTATTGATATTTTTACTCAAACTCAAATCAAAAGAAGTCGTCGTTGAAATTACCCAATCAGGCATAATAAATTCTTGATAAAACCAAGGGTTGGTTGGAAACCCTTCAAAACTCGAAGCACTAAGCTTAAAGTTACCACTATTAGCCTGGCCGGCAGAGCGCGTAACACCCTGATCAAAAGCTACCGTCCACTGTGAAGGCGAAAGCTCAAAGCTTTTATCTTCAATAGGATCTGAACACAACGTTACTCCAGGAGGAAACTGTTCGGCAGGTTGCCCCTGAGCAGCCTCACAAGAAGAAGGATCAAACACACCAAAGTTATCAAGTTTTGAAGTACCCGCATTTCCATTTCGATAAGGCGAGTGGAACAATCCAACATAGAGCTCATCGCTAATATTGTTGAGCGTAGCATTGGCAAATGAGTCTCCCCACCAAGTAGCTGCCGCATTTGGGTCGGTAGGAGGTGTACCGGCGTCTTGCCGGCGGTAAAACTTAAACTCATTGCTACCCGGTACGCGTTCAATTCGCAGCCACATTGGGCCACCATTAAAATCAAACCGGGTGTTATCGCGAATACTTGTATTACCAGGTGAAGCCCAGTTCATCCCTCCACCATCTCGATAGGCCGGCTGAACGATGTATTTTGATGTATCATCTTCTACAGAAGCCGCTAAAATTACCCGAGGACTATTCGTGTCGTTAACCGAATTTCGTATCTCAATACCAGCTTGAGACCAGGGACCGCTATGTTGGACGTCCAGAACTTGCACAATTACTTCAAAACCGACTGTGGTACTGATAGGTGCTGTTTTGTAGTAGTATAATTCACCACCACTATTATCATTGGCTACCCATATGTCTGAGCCATCATTCTGCAAGACAAGTTGTCCCTTATTAATGCTCGCTCCCTTGCCCTTATTCGCATCGCCATACCATTTTTTCTGCCAACCTGAGGGGAGGCTATTAAATGTTTCGGTACTAATACCGGCACTACATTTAACATTAAAAGTATTACTTAAAATGTTGTTCGGATTGGCAGCCTGGTTTAAGCCTTCTCCTTCCACTACAAAGTTAGAGGTATCAGCAAATCCATACAATGTTTGAAGGCCGTATTCACCTACAAAAAAGTCTTGTGTGATAGTAAATGTATCTCCAGGTTGACCTGCCGGTGCTACATAGTTCTTCCAATATTTAACATCACCGGGGAAATTATACCCTTTATAGTAGGAAGGATTAACCGGAGATGGATTAAAGTAAAGATCAATATCAAAGTAGGAATTAATCGGAACCGTTTGAACATTCTGTACGGTAATCGTCATAGGAACGGTTGTATTGATAGCGATCTTGCTTGCCGGCGGAAATTCAATTTTCGTTACTTGCAAGTCTGCACCTTGCAGGGCCAATTTGGTTACTGCGGCTTGCTTACCATTGTTCAAATTTTCGGAATAGAGGTCAAAGAACTTTCCTAAATTACCGGGATCTTTAGGATTTGGTCCCGGCGAGGACGGTAAGTTTGACATGTTATAGGTAAATTGTGCATCACCATTTGAGTCGGTCTTTAACTCGATCAGCTTTTTCTGGGCATAAAGAATACGATAGCCTGTATCCGGTACGTGTCGAGTTAGACGAACTGTGATTTTTTGATCGGGTAAAACCGTATCCCCTTCGAGTACCTCTATAACCGGCACACTCGTAACTTTTACGTTCAATTCAGCCTGTTTCACTTTATTGCTGTTAAGATAAGAGGCTACCTTATAGGTTCCATCATTCGTCTTGATCGGAATCTCATAATCGACCACCGCGAAGCCACAATCACTGACCTTAAATGTATCGCTGGAATTACCGGTTGGCACACGATTGGTGTCAAACTCCAGATAGTGTTCCGCCAAAGGAGTATGTAAATGCATTTCGATATTTATGGTCGAACCGGCCGGCCATGTATTGCCGCCATCAATAGTAAGATAAGGATCGGTTGGCGTGAAAAACTCTACATCTTGCTTCTGAGCCGTTATCGAAGATTGATTTTCAGGTCTAGACACGATATCATAGAGGCCATTTTCCCAGCCTTGAATGAGTCCACAACTTGCTGGAATTGTCCATGCAACCGCATACGGGGTATCACCAAATTCATTTGTTTCTAGTGTCGTTCCCAACTTAAAAGGATTGGCTAATTTACCACCTTGAATGTAAATGTCATAAACAGAGTTAGAAGTATGCCCTTCCAAGAGAACCCGCAGCGTTTGGCCTTGAGCATAGGGGGGACTATTTGGCACGAGAACCAGCTTCGGCTGGTTGATATAAACTTCTAACTCGGCATAGGTAGAACCATCGCTTTTTAAGGTCCGTAAAAGACAAGGAGTGCCACTGTGTACATCACATCCGCTAATATTATTGATTGAGGGCCAGTCAACAGTCGTTTGAGTTGCCGGTATATTAGAGGCAATATTTCCAACTTTACTACCATTACTTCTATATAATGCTAACGTAAAAGGTTGATCGACGGCTTGGTGGGCAATCAAATTAATTTGAGCCGATTCCCCTGCAGCCCGCTTATTGTTACCATCAGCAAAAACAAGCGACGGCGTGGTTGTAACAACAATTTTAACCTGATCGTTGGCTATAGCCACAGGAGGACTAATCGTCCCGGAAACCGTGGAGTACAAGTCATAAAGCCCGGCAGGAATTAACCCCGGAACCGCACTCAAATTACAAGAAGCATCTCCCTCACCCTGGGTTGTAGTAGCCACATTTGAGCAAATTTTGTAGGATTTTGAGGAGTCAGCCAAATAAATATCATATGTACTACCTACATGATTTGCCAAATGAACAAGAAAACTTGGATCAGTTTGTTCAATATTATCATACCCACTAACTGACCAGATTTGTGCCAGGTCGGCTGGCCCACCGCCGCCGCCATTATTATTGGGATCAAGCGGATCAATGGGGGGGGGTGGTTCAATACCGATAGAGCTATCTAAACCCTCATTTTGTAAAGCAGCAGCACCGCGTAAGGTGAGATAATTGCCACCCACAATCGCATCAAAAATAGGGGTAAGCATTTGAAGATTATAGCGGGTATTAACTTGAATGTTTAACCCTTCCGTGCCGGGGAAAAAATCTTTTTCTTTAATAACAGGCGGAGTACCGGGATTATTATCATCATCTACAGCCTCCTGCCCCACAATCTTAACACTAAAAGCACCAGGCAGCGTTTCACAACCGTCGTAATCCGGGCCAATTGAGTCTCGGTAACAGGTAGTAGCCACATTAAGATTACGCCCTATATCAATTGCAATTTTCTCAATAGCTTCAAGCCGCTTATCCGGATCACATAACCAGGGTTGTACGCCTGAGTCGATAGGATCCGGATCGGTATTATCACCCTCGCAAATATTATCTTGATCGGGTTCTATAGGTATATTCGAATCTAAAAATGGTCTACCGGTAACCGCATACCGAGCGGCTTCCCGCGCGGCTTGCTGGACCGTAATATAAGCCCAGGCTACCCGAGCCCCTTCAATAATACCAAGAAGAAGCAAAAGAAGAAGAGGGAGTCCTAAAGCGATTTCAACAAGAGCTTGACCTTTTTGCTTTCTTACCACAGCAATACTCCTTAACCATGTATAACCTAAAATAAGTTCTGTTCACTCATAGAGTCCCAGTATTGCCAAAAAGGTTACGGGTAATCACAAAATTCGGGGATTTTGAAAACAAATAAATCATTATGAAAAGTATAGAAGCGATTATAAGGTCAGGTCAACCGGACGAAAAGGCTATTGCCTACCAAGATAGGAGATATTTATTCAGCAGACAAGGTGACTGGCACTTAATCGTGGTAATAACAGCGTTGTATTCCATTCGATGTTCTCGATTTGAGCAAAAGTGCCAGTCACCTGGGTAGTTACGATAGGAGTATAAATGCAGAAAAAAAGGCTTTAACCCTAAGAGCCACTTCAGCCCGCGGATTAAAGCCCCACCTTTAATGACAAACGCTTTTTATACTTTACGTCGTTGGCACCCAAAACTCAACGCGCGTTCCTTTGCCCGGCGAACTATCAATATCAAGCTTTCCGCCCAACATTTCAAGTCGCTCTTGCAAGCTTCCCAGACCGATAGTCTTGCGCTGACGCGCCGCTGACAGCGCTTCATGGACATTAAAACCACCCCCATCATCTTCAACCGTAGCCGTAGCCCGATCATCGTGAATAGAAAGTGCAATTTGCACATGGGTGGCTTGCGCATGCTGCTTAACATTGTTCAGCAAATGCTGAATTGATCTAAAAATGGTTACTTCTGTATGCGCCGGCAATCTCTGGTCCTTACCGCTGATAGTTAAATTGCAGGCAATGCCCGTTTTCTGCTCATAATCTTCGATACTCTTTTTAAGTGTCGGATTAAGGCCAAGATCATCAAGCATCATCGGGCGCAAATCAAAAATAAATTCACGGACTTTTTGAAACGTTGAGGTAACGGCATCTTTTAATTCGGTGAGTTCTGACCTGGCTCTGAGCGGATCACTATCAAATAAGCGCTCGCAAATTTCAGCTTGCAAAATTAAGTTGGTTAGCGATTGCGCCGGCCCATCATGAAGTTGATTGGCTAAATGCTGCCGTTCATTCTCTTGAGCATCAATAATTCGAATAATTCCGGTGGCTTCCCCAATATTAATTTTTGGCATATTCGATGATGGTTGCGCACCTGAATGGGCTACCAATCCGTCGGAAACGTTGAGGACATTTTGTAGTCCCTGGCCAAAACGCTGCAAAATTTCTTGTTTGCTTTGCAGCTGCTCTACCTGGCCCCGCATCATAAATAAACGCATCTGCGCCTCTTGAGCAGCTGTGTAAATCTCTTTGATATCCTGTCGAGGGACTGTATCGATATTAGTTTCCATATTGCGCAGTTTATTGGTTAGCTGCGCGTTACGCTGCGCCAGTCGTTCCACCTCGTTCGTACTTTGTTTGATCAAAACATCAATTTCTTTAATCTCTTTTTGAATCTGATCAAATTCTTGATGTGTTTGTTCCATAACCTGAGCCGGTGTTAGGGGCACCGCCTCTTTTTTTGCAGATTTATCTACAGGTGGTTCTTCCAAACTCTTCAAACGTCGTAAGCCCATTGCACTTTTCCCCTTCTATAAGCCCTTACAATATCGTCATTCGTGCTAAAATAACGTAACCTTAATTAATCTTCCTCATCGTGTAGGCGAATCCAACCGCGTCGAACCGCATAAAGGGCTGCTTGAGTACGATCATTAACCGCCAGCTTGCGTAAAATGCTGGTCATATGATTTTTCACCGTTTGACGGCTAATGCCCAACTCATAAGCCACTTCTTTATTGCTCTGGCCCTTGGCAATATGCTGCAAAATTTCCATCTCACGCGGCGAAAGCGGCGCAAACATTTCGTTTGGCAGGCCATCGACATAGGCCACTTTGTCAAACTGTGAAAGCAGCCAACTCGCCACCTCAGGCTTGTCGAGCACCTCATCATCAATGACATAGTTACCTTTACCCACCTGCCGAATAGCTTCAACCAGACGGCGCGGGGTTACATCTTTGGGAAAATAAGCGGCCGCCCCGGCCCGCACCGAGTGAAAAATCTGCTCGTCGTCATGGTAGGCGGTTAGCATGATAACGGCAATTTCCGGCGATGATTGCTTCAACTCGCGGGTAACCTGCAAGCCGTTCATCTTAGGCAGGTTGATATCCATCAAAATAACATCGGGTGATATCTGTTTGGCCACGCGCAGCGCTTCTTCGCCGTCGGCCACTTCCATAATAACTTCTATGCCTTCTTGGGCTTCTAAAACGCGCCGCAGCCCCTGTCGAAATAAGGGATGGTCATCCACCAACATAACTGTTGTATTAGACATGCAAATATCTCCTTGCTGATAAGTTCAAGCGTGAGCAGCCGCTGTGTTGCGGCATCGTCTATACTAGTGGCATAATTGCCAATAAGTTTCTTAAATGGTGGTGTACGGAACGGCCAGGATAACC
>JAGRBY010001420.1 GCA_020433835.1 Anaerolineae bacterium
AGACAAGGCTTTGCGCTTGATCCCCTCTATTGCTTGACTCGTAGGCAAGACTTCACGCTTGATCACCCTTGTTGTCCGGCGCTCAAGCACCCACCGTCCACTAATGCCCCCCACCTGTCTGGCCCTCCGGCAAGACCCCGCGCAAGTGCCCCCTTGCTGCCCCACCCTCCGGCAACGCCCCCCACAAGCGACCCTCTATTATCTGAGGCTCCTGACAGGTCACTTATTCCCTACTCCCTACTCCTTACTCCTTACTCCCTACTCCTTACTCCCTACTCCCTCCCCACACCTCCGCCACCGGCCCCAACACCCCAGCCGTATCCGCCACCGCCAGCGCCTCGAACAGTCGCCGTTGCCGGGCCACTATTCCCGCACCCGCATTGATAGCCAACGCGGCCCGATAGGCAGCGAGGGCATTGTCTACAAGCGTATCGGGGGTTTCGCCCCCCTCTAACTCCTCCCGCCGGAGGGAGGATTGATCAGCTTCCCCCCCAGCGGGGCCTGTCCTGAGCGAAGTCGAAGGGGAGATTGAGGGGGGGCCAGACTCCGCAGCCCCATCCAACGCCGCTGGCTCACACACCGCCAGTCCG
>JAGRBY010001421.1 GCA_020433835.1 Anaerolineae bacterium
GCCAAAGCATAATCAGGATTAATGTCAATGGCGGCACTGTAATCGTCAAGGGCCTGCTCGACTTGCCCCAAGATTTCGTGCGCCGCTCCCCGATTGTTGTAAGGGAGGGCATAGGTCGGGTCGATGGCGATGGCGGCGGTGTAGTCGTCGCGGGCCGCTTCGTATTGATCGAGATTATAGTGCGCCACGCCGCGATTGTTATAGGCTTCGGCATAGTCGGGGTCGATGCCTATGGCAACGGTGTAATCGACAAGCGCTTGCTCGTGCTGCCCGAGATCGGCATAAGCAATACCCCGGTTGAAGTAGGCTTCGGCATAATCGGGGTCGATTTCGATAGCCGTAGCGTAGTCGTCGATGGCTTGCTCAACTTGGCCGAGCGCGATGGAGGCATTCGCGCGGTTGTTATACGGCAGCGCATAATCGGGGTTAAGGTCGATGGCGGCGGTATAGTCGTCGATGGCTTTGTCGATTTGGTTGAGGTATGTGTAGGCCACGCCCCGATTATTGTAGGCGGCGGCATGGGCAGGATCGGCTTTGATAGCGGCGGTATAATCCTCGATAGCCTGCTCCTGTTGACCAAAATTGCCATA
>JAGRBY010001422.1 GCA_020433835.1 Anaerolineae bacterium
ACATTGGACCATCATGACTAAGAAAACCGTACTCTTCCTCTGCACCGGAAACTCCTGCCGCAGCCAGATGGCTGAGGGATTGGTGAATCATTTTCTCGCGGCAACCTGGCAGGCTGTCTCGGCAGGCACGCAGCCTTCCGGTTATGTCCATCCACTGGCCGTCACCGCTATGGCTGAGTTGGGTATCGACATCAGTGGCGGGCGTTCGAAGAACGCCGACGAGTTCCGAGCGCGGCCCCTCGATCTGGTGATCACCGTTTGCGACGATGCGGCTGAAAACTGCCCGCTCTGGCTGGGAGAGGGTCGGGTCGTCCACCATTCGTTTCAGGATCCGGCCAAGGCCGAAGGTACAGAAGCGGAAAAGATGCTTGTCTTCCGGCGCGTCAGAGACGAGATCCAGGGCTGGTTGCTTCCATTCCTGGCAGCACAATAAAGGATACCCTTCGATGACGAGAGAATCGTTTGACCTTCAGTTAGCCCGCTTGCAGGAAGATCTGCTGGCGCTCAGCAGCATGGTAGAAGAAGCCCTGCTTGAATCGGTGGAGAATCTCAAGCGACGCGATACGGCAGCCAGCAAGCTGCTGATC
>JAGRBY010001423.1 GCA_020433835.1 Anaerolineae bacterium
CTGTGCTTTGATAGATTTAATGCTGCCAGATGGTTCCGGTTTTGAGTTAGTAAAGCTGCTAAAAAAAGTGCAACCGAGTTGTGGAATAATAATTATAACTGCAAAAAATACTCTTGATGATAAACTTACTGGACTTGATATCGGTGCTGATGATTATCTTACAAAACCATTTCATCTTGCGGAACTT
Organism: Anaerolineae bacterium; assembly: GCA_020433835.1. Next base: position 188 of record JAGRBY010001423.1, read on the forward strand.
AACGCAAGAATTAAATCCGTAATACGGAGAAGAAATTTTGATGGAAACAGTGAAATAGTTCTCAACGAAATTATTATTGATGCAGAAAAACGGGAACTAAAAGTAAATAAATCAAATGTAGAATTAACTCGCCGAGAGTTTGATATACTCTTATTTTTTATTAGTAATAAAGAACGTGTATTGACAAAAGAGGCAATTGTGGAGCATGTTTGGGGCGATGATGTAAACGCTTATGATAATTTTGATTTTGTTTATACTCATATAAAAAACTTGCGTAAAAAATTAGTTGAACAAGGCGCAAATGATTACATTCATTCCGTTTATGGAATTGGGTACAAATTTACTTTACAATGAAACTTATAAATAAAATAAGTCGTTATTTTTTTCTAAGCTCTATTTT
>JAGRBY010001424.1 GCA_020433835.1 Anaerolineae bacterium
TGTAAACCTTGAGCAGCGAAGGCCATTTTGAGTTGACTCATATGCTCCTGAATAAGAGCTTGGGCCTGAGGTGTCTCCGCAAACATTCTCACAGATATGTTTCCATCAGCCATATGCAATTTCACCATAAGATGCCCCAACGTCTCCGGCTGCAAATGCAGTCGCACTTCTGTTTGGCCTTTTTGAGTTAACAGACTAATAGAGTCGGTAATTTGATCCAGAGCAGGAATGTTAGGCAGTTGGACCGTCGCAGGTGAAGCCTCAACGTTAACAACCTGTGATCCTGCCAAAGACGCAGTTGACAGAGGCATCACGGGTTGAGGGGTTACAGTAGGCAACTCAGTTGGAGAACTCGTATGTAGTTGCGACATAATCTTATCAGTTACTTCAAAAGGGTTACGTGCTGATTGAAAATTCGAAGATGTATTATCTACATCAACTGCTATAGACGTAAAGCGGGTTGTAGCGGCGTCTGGCTCTGATAATGAGTCAGATTCTTGGGGAACTTGCAAACTACCCGCAACAACCCCATAGGATTGAATATTATTTCTCGAGGTACCCTCAGGAGAAACAAATTCAACATG
>JAGRBY010001425.1 GCA_020433835.1 Anaerolineae bacterium
GATCATGATCGAACGGTGACGGCTTGCGCGATTAGCGCCGACGGGGCGTTAATTATTTCGAGTTCGTCAGATGGCACAGTCAAGCTGTGGGACGGCAAAAATGGTCAACTGCAAGCCACCATTCGATCTTACGAAGAACTTGGCCCCCACAATCCTGCTGCCAATTTGACCTTTACCGCCGCAGTTTCTACCCTATTAAGCTGTGCGGTCAGCGCCGACGGAACACGGGTGGTCGCCTCGTTACCTGAAGGCGAACTAAAAGTATGGGACACAAAAACCGGCCAGGAGCGTCTCAAACTGCGCGGTCATACCGGCTGGATTGAAAGCTGTACGATCAGCGCCGATAATCGCTATATCATCTCGACCTCAAACGACAAGACCATCAAAGGATGGGCGGCGACAACCGGTGCGGAGCTTTTCTCCATAGAAGGCCATCAGCGCTCGATAACCGGCAGCGCTATTAGCGCCGATGGTTCACTGCTAGTTACCTGTTCGCAAGATAAGACGCTCAAATTGTGGAACGTAGCCGGCAGTATTGAGAACGTTAAAAACGCAGCGGTCTACAGCCGCATCTCATCGGCCCA
>JAGRBY010001426.1 GCA_020433835.1 Anaerolineae bacterium
AACAGCGCGGTGTGCTCGTTCTGGAAGGCGACGCGCCGTACCCCATCGACGAGCGGGCAGTGGAGCCCTATCTGTCGGTGCTCGGCCCGCTGACCATCGCCATCGAGAACCGGCGGCTCTTTGAGGAGACCGAGCAGCGCGCGCTGGAACTGGCCCGAGCCAAGGAGGCGGCCGAAGCGGCCAATCGAGCCAAAAGCGATTTTCTGGCCAACGTCAGCCACGAACTGCGCACGCCGCTCAACGGCATTCTCGGCTATGCCCAGATCCTGCGCCGCAACAACAGCCTCGCCCCCAACCAGGCGCGATCCGCCGACATCATCTACGACAACGGTGTGCACCTGCTCACGTTGATCGACGACATCCTCGATCTGGCCAAGATCGAAGCGCGCAAGATGACGCTCCAGCCCACGTGGTTTGCCTTCGATCACTTTCTGGAAAGCATGGCCGAGCTGTTCCGGCTGCGGGCGGCCAACGCGCCCGCCGTCGCGTTCGAGATGCAATTGCTCACACCCTTGCCGGGCCAAATTTGCGGGGATGAAAAGCGGCTGCGGCAAATCTGCATGAATTTGCTCTCCAATGC
>JAGRBY010001427.1 GCA_020433835.1 Anaerolineae bacterium
CCTCAAATCACGCTATATTGATAAATAACATTAACTTTTAAAGCAGTTGCGCAGTTGCCCCTTCAACTTGAAACTGCCTCACTAGCAACTCTGGCTCGCACTCGAATTTTTCTGTAACTGCCAAAATCTTTTTACGATTGAGGCGTAGATTCCCCATGACGACACAAATCAACTCAGATTTTTTTGTTGCCGGCATCGGCACGTCGGCCGGAGGGCTAGAGGCCCTGGAGAAGTTCTTTTCTCACATGCCGTCGACCGATAATATTGCATTCATCGTACTACAACATTTATCTCCCGATTATAAAAGCCATATGGTTGAACTGTTATCTCGCCATACCTCGATGACAGTAACTGAGGCCGAAGATGGTTTGACCGTCGTTCCAAATACGGTCTACCTGCTGCCAAGAAGTAAAAATATGACCATCTTTAAGGGAAAACTTTTCCTGGTCGATTATAAAAGAAAAGATAGAAAACCCAATTTACCTATTGATATTTTCTTTGAGTCGTTGGCTAAAGATATGGGCGAGCGGGCTATTGGCGTTGTTCTGTCGGGTACCGGCAGCGATGGCACTCGTGGGAT
>JAGRBY010001428.1 GCA_020433835.1 Anaerolineae bacterium
GCTAACGCCCGAAAGTGACTGTCACCTTGCTCTGGGTTTATTCAGGAACAACGCTACTATTTAGAGTACTTAGCTAATAGTGCTGCTGGCCTGTTTACCCATACCATCGTCATGGTCGCCGTTGAGAGTGGGGACGGTGCGGCTGATGCTGAGCGGGTTATTTTTTGCCAACTCGAGCAAAAGAGCCTTCACCCGGCCCAAATCTTCTTTATTGGCCTAATTGTCTAAAAGGTGAGAGGTCAAATGAGATAGTTATAAGTTACGCAGTTCAAAAGGTGACAGTCACTAAAAAGTGACTGTCACCTTGTAAAAGGAAAGATTCTCTAAGCTTTAAATTGTGTTCTTATAGATCTGCCCATCCTTCATGATGAGGGCAAAATTCTTATCAGGGTCGGCAACCAGATCCAGGTCTTCCAGTGGATTGCCTTCCACCAGCAGCAGATCGGCCAGCGCACCTTCTTCCACCACACCGAGCGCACCGGGATAGGGATCACGCGGACCGCACAACTTGAGTAACTCTGCATTGCCGGAGGTTGCCATCCTGAGCGCCTCGAACGGCGTGTACCACTTCTTCAGCTT
>JAGRBY010001429.1 GCA_020433835.1 Anaerolineae bacterium
CCGGTTGGCTTCATAACGCAGATGCAAATCGCTGATGGCGTAGAGTTTCATAAGGGGCCATTATACACCAGACCTGACAGCTTTTGGAAAAGACGGTGCGACAACGGCCTCCTTCGAATACAGTGCCACCAGACCTGACAGCTTTTGGCGAAGGTCACACAACAACCATCCCTTTCGAATGAAAGGCGACCGGCAACAGGGCGCAACTGTCGAAAAGCTGTCAGGTCTTGGCCCTTCTCCCGCCGCGATATCGCTTGCGCAATGGGCCACATCGGATTAAGATAAAGGTAACATCACAGGCTGGCGCTGTCCTGGCTGGCCTGGAGAATGACCTCCTATTAAGCATTCAGCCATTCGCTGTTCGCGTTCAGCTATCAGCCCCAATCTTCGCGCTATCGAGTCGGCCATCACCTCACTAGCATTGTCTTGGATGCCAAAGCCGACTGACTACTGAACGCTGAGTGCTGAACGCTGACGACTAAACGCTAACCATCCATTTCGCACAACTAAAGGAAGTCCGACTTTATGCCATCACAGGCTTTGCTAACCATACTCTTACTGATTGTCACCCTGGTGA
>JAGRBY010000142.1 GCA_020433835.1 Anaerolineae bacterium
TAGCGCCCTAAGACCGGTTGGATGCCCGATAAAGACATTCGGGCATGACCATGGCCTCCACTTCTATGACCTCCTTGAAATCCATATTGAGCCAAAACAAATCTCCAGAGCTGTTGAGGCTCGGTTAACTGTTATTTTGAAATAATACCTCGCCGGTTTCGATTAAGTTCCATCCTTTACGGAATATGGCGCTGTAAGGGGTGTCTTGCTCCTGCTGGCGCTGCTGTCCGGAAAGTGCTAGTGGTAAAAGAGGGGCCAAGGTGGGACATGAAATAAACACTTCGGCCTCATTGAGTACATTTTGACGCGTAATTACGCCTCCAAAGCCAACTACCAAATCCACAGCGGGCCGAGCCGCCAAATCGCTCATTCCGTCGCCGATAAGCAGCGAGCGCCCCACACGGTTTTGCAGAAGGTCATGGGCAACGTCAGCTTTTCCCTGTGATTCGATGAGCGGGGTTTCTTCAGAATCTAAATATTCAACATCGGGACGCTGACCCCATTGGTCTTGTTGATAGTCCCACCACTGCCCCGAGAGACGATTATAGCGAACGTTAACAGCCCGAATATTTTGACGGGGAATGCCCAGCCATTCACCAAAAGGCCGAACGGCGGCTAATAAGCCGCCGCTAACAATAAAGAGTTCTTTTTTAAAAAATTTTAAGGCCTGGATAACATGCGGGGTGTCGGGAACAACTGTTAGCCGATACTGTTGCTCAAGCGCCCGAATTTCGGCTCGAGTGGGGCCTAGCAGTTCGAGCCGGCGATCATAGACATTTTGCAGATGGATTTCGCCTTCCATGGCAGCATCGGTCATTTTTTTTACTTCAGCAAACTTGCCTTTTTGGCGAGCCAGTTCGTCGATGCCTTCAATGGTGCTCAGGGTGCTATCACAGTCAAAAATAACAAAGTCAAAGCCGGGCCAGTCCGGCTGAAACAAGTGGGTGTGCCAAGAAACCTGAATTTGGTGTGACATGGTATGCCTCCAAATAAAAAGCGGATACAAGTTAATGTGTCCGCTAACCGTAATCCCTCTGCTGAGTTTACATCAGTTAAGGAGGGTGGTCAATAATGACCGTTTGGCTGATCTTATAGCGAAGATAGATAGACGCAATAGATCCCTCATATTTTGTGTGAAAGACTATTATGCGGTAGAATTTGTGCCGCGTCAGACCTGCCATATTTCTCCACCCCCAATGTTTTGTCGCTTGTCCCTTACAAAAATAAAGATAGTAAAATTATCGTTTTGAGTTCGATTAACGTTGACAAGATTATCGCGACTTTAAATCCGTCGGGGCGATTTCATCGTAGTTGTAATACATCATAGGACTTTGTTCCTATACTCAACGCCCAAATGAGATTTTATAATGCGGGTTCCCCTAACAAACGGTAAAAAATCGAGCAATATACGGGTCTTTGGTAAATGTTCAAACTACTATATTTAAACTGATAGCCGAGCATTACTAAACCTAGTTACGTTATAATCAACTCAATGAGGAGAAGTTTGTATGCTAAAGAGAAATGCGTGTCAGCCCCGAAACCGTAAATTGTTAAGACCCCTTATCGCGATAGTGATATGGCTTGTTGTTAGTATCAGCTTAGCTTACGCTATTGAATTACCCAACTCCGGCTCGGCAGCATTTTTGCAAACAACCGGTCCCAATGCCGGCCTTAATATTGGGGATTTTTATACCAACGTTGGGGGAGAAAATTCCAGCCACCGTTTAGAAATTCATGTGCCATGTAGCTGGCCTGGCACCCAAACTATTACTTTTGCTCTGTTTGACCCGGAAACAAGTAATGGTACCTTTAATGGGCCGCCCGTTACTGTTGATGAGCGACGTGGGGCTAATGATGATACTTCATTTACCCTGACGGCCCCCGATGGAGCCACTACCGGGCCGGTTATTTTTACCCCAGCCGATGGCACTGATGGGCTTTGGGTAGAGCTTGCTACTATTACCTCCAGTGACAGCGGTTATGGGTGTGGTATTTATACCTTGGAAACCTCTACGTCAGATGACGACGACAACGGCTGGCGCTTAAGTGTCAATCACGACCCGGATTGTGATATGTCAGGTAGCTGTTCGGGCATCTCTGCTGCCACTTCCACGTTGCTCTCTAATGGTAATGAAAATGATAACCCCGATGGTCTCCCCGGTACTGGTGATGAGTTGGAAATAGGGTTAGTTAAGTCGAGTTTTCAGCATTTTAACAGTAATACTTGTCAAGATTTCTTCTTCTTTGTAGGGTCAGCATCGCCACTTGTACTTAATAACTATGATATGGACGGTGCCGGCAGCATTACCTATTTCTTGCCCGATGGATCACAAGTGGATGGCGACGTTTCGGGTGGAACCGAGTGGAACGGCGTTAATGGCACCGCCACCGAGCGTGATGGGGATATCTTTACTATTGACGAAAGTTTAATAGGATGGTGGCGTGCAGAAGTTTGTATCCCCGACGACAATCAATACATCTTTGAGGCGCAAGAAGGCGAACCGGTTTATTTTGTGCAACCCGGCACGCCGGTTATGGCCGTTAGTAAAGACGATGGCAAAACCATTGTGGTGCCGGGTGAAGCCATTACCCATACGATTGTCTTTACGAACATTTCTGATACAACCTCTACCCCCGGTACTGCGACAAATGTAACGCTTGTCGATAATTTGCCGGCTGGAGTTACGTTCCAAAGTTGTGATATAACCGCGCTTCAAGCCAGTTATTCAGGCAGTACTTGCGATAAAACGGCGACTGGTGTAGTAACGGTGGTGGTCAATGGTAACGTAACGCCCGGCGAAGGTGGTTTCTTTGATATTATTGTTACGGTTGATGCCGATGCCAGCGACACCCTAACCAATACCGTGACTCTTAATTATGAAGATACACTGGGGAATCAATTTGCTCCCGTAAAAGCTTTTGACGAAACACTTGTTCCCCCGGATTTGACTTTAGAGAAGTCAGACGGCGGAGTTTCTACGGAACCGGGTGGCACTGTTGTTTATACCCTTAATTATGCCAACGTGAGCAACACCGATGCCACAGGGGTAACCATTACCGATACAGTACCGGCCAATACCACGTTCAACGCGGCAGCCAGTACGCCAGGGTGGGTCTGTAACGGCACAACCTGTACCTTCGCCGTGGGAGATGTGGCCGGTAACACCGGAGGTTCGGTAGATTTTGCCGTTGATGTCGATGATCCGGTACCGACCGGCGTTACCGCCATCAACAACAGCGCCTCCATCGCTGATGACGGTAGTAAAGGCGCTGATCCTACGCCGGCTAACAATGTGGCGGCTGATAATACACCCCTAAGCCTTGCCCCCGATATGAATCTCTCGAAAACCGATGGCGGAATCAGCACCGTTCCCGGTGGAACGGTAGTTTACACATTGGCCTATACCAATACCGGGATAATTGCCGCCAATAATGTGACTATTACCGAAACGGTTCCAGCCAACACGACCTTTAATGCTGCAGCCAGTTCTCCCACCGTCTGGAGTTGTGCCGATGGCAGCGGCCCCGGTACAACCTGTACCGTTAACGTTGGTACGGTTGCCGCCAACGGCGGAGCCGGCTCGGCTGCCTTTGGTCTCGTGGTCGATAGTCCACTAGCACCGCCTCCGGCGGCTATTGCCAATACGGCCGTTATCGGTGACGACAGTGGCCTGGATCCCACTCCCAGCAACAACGTGGCCAGTGATAACACCCCACTTAAAGTGGTTGATCCGCTGATTACCAAAGCAGTTGATCCCACGCAAGCCTCAATTGGCGATGCTGTCAATTTCTCGATAACCGTCTCCAATCCCAGTTCAAACTCAAACTCACCTGCCCAAAATGTAATTCTCACCGACCCGCTGCCCAGAGAGTATAACTTTGTATCCTTTAGTGTATCATCGTCACCTGGTGGTCTTGTTCTGACACCAACATTAATTACTGATGTTGTCTCAGTTGTGGGTCATCCTTCGGGGATAACCCAAACCGTTGTATCGACGATCACGGTTGATATCCCCACGCTGGATGTTGATGAGTCGGTAACGCTGGCGGTTGCAGCTAAAGTTAATCGTTTAGCCAACCCCCGTCCAACGACGATTGTAAACCAGGCCACACTCGACTTTGATGGTGGCCCTCGAAAAGTAGCCGATGCTCAGGTAATTGTTCCCGCTCCCAGCAGTTCACACTCAGACAACGATGATGACGATGATAGCGCGGTTACCGCTTCGCCTCCGTCCTCGCCAAACTTTAGCTCATCGAATACGGCGGTTGGTGCTCAACCGACCCCCCTGGCACCACCCTTACCGGTGCTGTTGCTGCCGGAAACCGGCGTTAACGACGACAAAGCTGTTTCGTATCCATGGGTTTTGGTAACATGGAGTGTCATTCTATTGGGTGTTTGTTGGGTTGGTTGGTATGGTCTTCAAAAGATAAGGATGCGCTCTAACAAAAAGTAATTTGCTTTTGAACTAAATAGGGGTTGGTCATAGCCCCTTTCATGGACACAATAAACCACCGTTTACTTTGACGGTGGTTTATTTTTGTTATTTCGGGGTCTTTGCATCAAAATCCTCAATCATTCCATAGTACACTATGTTTGCACTTTTTTAGAAACCAGGGTTTTGATACCGCATTGATACCCTTTTGGGTCAAAAGACATTCCTTTTTAACGCTAAAAACCCTGGTTTCTTGGCATAAGGCCTTTAAAGTGCAAAGGTAGTGCATAGTACAAATTGACAGTTTTACAATGACAATACGTCGGTTAAAATTAATAGAAATTAACATTCAATTTTCTACATGCTATTTGAGTTGACCTGAAAACTTTTGCTCTGCCTCCCGAAATACTACAAACATAGGACATGGTATGCTGTTTAACTCTATGATATTACCCAGCCAGGCTATAGTGCCTGTAAGCGTGGCTCTGGCCCATTTTATTCTGATTATTTACGTTTTTTCTCGAAGTGAGATCAAGCGCGATAAACTGTATAGTTTATTTTTAGCGTATTTATGGGCAACTATTCTTTGGAATATAAATTTAATTGTTGTTTTTTTTACCAACATAGAAGATGCTCCCGGTGGTCTCAATTGGGTAAAGGTAGCCCCCTACGGCTTGGTTGGGTTGTCGGTTCTCTACTGGGCGTTTATCCGCATGTTTTTTCAACGGTTGTGGCCGGAGTGGTGGGTGTGGGTTATTCCGGGAACGGTTTTACTGTTAGCCATCGGTCTCGATACGGAATGGCTTATTCTGCCCCCGCAAATTTACGCCTGGAGTAAAGGTTGGCTGTTTCCGGCTAACACTGGATTTGTTTTATGTGTTATTTGTGCCGCTGCTTTTATCTTGTTCTCATTTCTAACCGTTCAAATTCAGATGTTACAAACGCGTAGTCCGGCGCACAGAAACAGAATTCAATTTTTGTTGTTAGCCACCCTGGCGCTTATGGTTGGCTATGGTATGTACCTCTCTCTGGTAGAGCCGTTTTGGACAATTGGATTGCTGATTACCGGGCTAGGCAGTGCTCTGGCTACGTATGTAGTTGCTGTTGAAGAGCTTATTGATCTCAGTTCGGCCTTTCGCTATGCGCTTAGCCGGCTGGTAACCGTACTGGTTACTATCGGCGTTTATATTTCGGGAATATATTTAGTTCAGATTTTTGTGGGCGATCTGCTGGCTTTGATGTTGCCGGTAGGTTTGGTCGATCCGGTTTTAGTGGTGGCCGTTGTAGCTGCTGTTCTTTTAACCATTGTCTATATTCCCATTCAGCGTCTTAGCCGTCGATTAACGGATCGCATTGTGTTTGGACAACAGTATGATTATCAAAAAGTCATCCACAGTTATACCCAGGCGATTAGCAATATTTTGTATCCCGATGAGTTAGCTACGGTTGCTTTGAATCATATCGGACACACATTTGGAGTTACGATTGGAGTATTGTTTATGTTAGAGTCCGAAACTCCAGAAGCGTTCAGTTTTCGAACATTTCCATTTTCCATAGCCAATCAGTTTCCGGCCACGCTGGCATTGAACCAAGATAGTTCAATCACCTATCGACTTATTGAGCAAGCGCAGCCGCTTTCGCAGTATAGTGTTGATATTTCGGCGCAGTTTCGTGATGCGCCTGAGTCGGATCGGCATATGCTGCGCTCCCTTAATCTGGAATGGTTCATTCCCATTTTGAAAAAAGATCAGCTTATAGGCATCTTTGGTTTAGGATCAAAGGTTTCTCAGCAGCGTTATACCGCCCAAGATTTACGTCTGCTCAAAACATTGGCTGACCAAACCGCGTTGGCCTTAGAAAACGCTAGCTTGGTCGATCGGTTACAACGCAACTTAGCAGAAACCACCCACATGAAAAACTTGATGGACAGCGTGTTTGACAGTATGCAGACCGGCGTTTTGACCATCGACAAATGGAATAAAATTACGCTTTTTAATAAATCGGCTGGCTCTATCTTGAGTCTATCGCCCAAAAATAGCATCGGCGCACCCTATAACAAAATTATTCCTGAGCTAGCGAACACAATATTTTCTAATTTGATGAAAAATGTGGTTGATCGAGATGAGCACTACACTAATTATGAAATTATTTCAGAACTGCCCAGCCGGGGACAAGTAAACTTGACGGTCAATATGTCGCCGCTGAAAGATGCCCAGTTTCAGACAAACGGCGTTACCGTGGTTTTGGAAGATATGACTGAAACCAAACGATTGAAAGCGGTACAGGATATGTTTCGGCGTTATGTATCGCCGGCGGTGGTCGATCGATTGCCGTCTGATCCTTCGGGGTTGGAGTTAGGCGGGCATCGCCAGTTGATCACGGTGCTTTTTGCCGATATTCGGGGCTTTACCCGATTTAGCGAGCATCTTGATCCTGAAAAATTGGTGGATGCGCTCAATGAATACTTATCGATGGCTGCCTCTTCAATTTTGATGTACGAAGGAACTTTAGACAAGTTTGTTGGCGATGCGGTAATGGGTATTTTCAATGCGCCGCTTGACCAACCCGACCATACCCTTAGAGCCGTAAAAGCCGCCACAGCCATGCAGCGGGCCATTCACGATTATCACAAAAACATAGGCCAGGCCCGGCAGTTGAGTTTTGGTGTTGGTATTCACGTCGGCGAGGCCGTTGTAGGCAATGTGGGCATGTCTGACCGTATGGATTACACAGCTATCGGCGATACCGTTAATTTGGCAAAACGCATTCAAGAGAATACACCGGGCAATAAAATTCTCATTAGTGAGGCTGTCTACAACAGCGTGCAAGATTCGGTGAAGGCTGTTTTCTATAAAGAGATGAAAGTTAAAAATCGCGAGCAACCGGTAAAAACCTACGAAATTCAAATCATCTAATGCAGCAGGAGCTTTCTATGGAATCGTTTTTACTTACAATGATCAATCAAAATCTGAGCAACCCCATTTTGGATCAGGCCGTGCTTACTATAACATGGGCAGGGTTAATTTTCTTGCCGGCTCTCGGTTTGAGTTTGTGGATTACCGATCAACAGCGACATATCGGCCAAGCCATTTTAACGGCTTGCGCTGCGAGTGTCGTCTTTGCCGTTGCTTTTCAGTTTTTATCATTGCGAACCGGCCCGGAGAATGTTCGATTAGTGCAAGGGGGCTTTAGTTTGTTGGCTTTTCCCAGTGGCTATACGGCTATGGCCTTTAGCGTGGCCATAATTATTATTTTAGCCTATCGTCGTTGGGATTGGAGTTTACTGGCTGTTGGTGGGGCTATTTTTATTGCCTTCAGCCGCATTTACCTGGGGCTTCACTACCCTTCTGACATTTTAGGGGGAGTCGTATTGGGCAGCGCGATTGGAGCGGCATGTTATGCCATTATAGGGGAACTCCCCAATCGTTGGGATTGGTTACTGTGGCCGCAAATTGCACTGGCAGCATTGGTTACGGAGATGGCCTATTTGGGGATTTTACCGCTGTACGTAGTGCAGTGGCCCTATGCAGATAAGGTGTTTCACTTTTTACTGTTTGGATTGATCGCATTTTGGCTCAATCTCTGGTTTCGAGGACGTTTCGTGTCGGTTGGGAATTGGTCCGTTCCCCTGGCGATTTTGTTGCCGTTAGCCATCGTCGCGATAGAAGAGGTGGCGCAAGGCTTCTCCCCCTTAAGAACAGCGGATATAACCGATTTAGCTTCCGACCTGGCTGGCATGATTTTCTTTTGGTGGTTAAGCACCAAAATCCTTAAAGCGCGAGTGCAGCGGAGCGCTTATGAGGCGGCCTCATTGTAGCAGTACAAAGCGTAAGACGGTGCCTCGGTTAAGGGCGCTTTATTCCATTCGGCATAATGGTTTCTTTAAGGCTGCTAACAATACTCAGTTGCTCTTGGGTAATGTTGGCCTCGGTTAGATTGGCGTAGCTAAAAATGGCTCCACTGGTGTTAGCCCCAATCATTGTGGCTTCGGTGAGATCGGCGTGGGTTAAGTTGGCTCTAAACAAGTTTGCGCCACGCAGGTTAACGCGATACAAATAAGCGTACCTTAGATCGGCACCTCGTAAATTGATATGACGCAAGTCGGCTTCGTTGAGATGGGCTTTGTGGAGATTGCCTCGGAAGAGATTAGCTCCGTTTAGATTTATTTGGTCAAGCGTAGCTTCACTAAGATTTGCTTCCCTTAGGTAAGCCCAGCCTAAGTTAGCGCCCGTTAAATTTGCACCCTTTAAGTTAACTCCACTGAGATAGGCGCGATGTAAATTAATACCGCTTAAATCTAGCCCGGCTAAATTTGCTCCGGTTAGGTTAGGGATTTGGCTGCTTTGACGTGCCGACGTAATGATTTTTTCTACATCTTCGCGGTTCATAGCCAATAACCAGTTATTATTTACCCAGTTATCAAAGATGGCTCAATTTCTTTCTCACAGATAGTAACAATAGCTTGATGCCACTGGACATTCTCTAAATAATTGCGTCTTTGTTGTCCGTTTTGAAAATCTAAAATCTTCTGTTGCAGATTAGCATGCGCTTTTTGTAATATCCCTTGCGCATTGTGCCTAAAACTGGGGTTAATTTGCGATAACGCTGTGAGTATATTGTAAACCTTTAAGTGAACCCACGCCAAATTATTTGTCCCCGTAATATCCTGATTTTGAGATAATGAAAGAATGGTATTTACATAAGCTATAGCTTTTTCTCTTTGGCCTTGAGCGACAGCAATATTGGCTATACCCACCAATATGTCGATGGTTAGATGCTGTTGGTTAAGTTCATAACGTAACTGTAGGGCTTGCTCATAGGCGCTAAAAGCCTCTTTCAGATGGCCTAATTCAACCAATGCATGTCCCAGATAGGTTAAGCTATAACTCTCACCGCTATGAAATTTTAATTTTCGGGCAGTCGCTATAGCTAACTCACAATACCGCTTGGTAGTTTGATAGCTACCTAAGTAATAGTATACAACACTCAACTTACTGAGCGAATCGGCTTCGCCCAGTTGGTTACCAATTTCTTCCCGGATACCCAGCGATTGGCCCAAATAACTGCGGGCCGGCGGATAATCGCCTTGATAACAATAGGTAATGCCTAAGTTGCATAGAGCCTCGGCCACCAACTGTCGATCTTGTATCTCACGGCCAATATCCAGAACTTGTTCAAAATAATCGCGGGCTATGTCATACTCTTCTGTGTTGAGATAAAGTAAACCAATATTATGAAACGTTTTTATCTCATTTCGTTTGTGGCCCAGCCCATAGTATATGAGAATAGCCTGCTCAAAATTTTTGCGGGCTGCTGCCAAATCACCTTGGTGATAGGCTACCAGTCCAAGAATATTAAGCGTATCGGCTTTAACTAAAGGCTGCGAGATATACTGACAAAGCCAAAAAGCGCGTTGACAGCACGCTTGTGCCGCTAGATAATTGCCCTGCGTATAGTAAGCATCAGCCAGAGCTTGCAAACATTTGGCTTCAAAAAGATAGCTTTTCTGTTGTTGGGCTTTGGCTAAGGCTTTCTCTAACAAACTATAGGCCGTATCAAACTTGTTTTGGTTGGTTAAAGCTTGTCCCCACACAATATAACTGTCAATCAAAAGGCTTATATTTTGACTTTGCTTAGCATAGGTGGCTGCTTCTTGGGCCGCTGTGATAGCCTCCGGATAATTGCTTGTTGCTTCAGCATACCAGGCCCAATGTAAAGCCACTACACCCAACCGATCGGCGTTATTAATGTGTTGAGCCAATTCTGTTAAAGACGTTAGATCAGCTTTCTGCCGGGCGCGATCTCCAAGTCGATGGTAAACCGTTTCGCGGGCCAAAAGGAGATTATAATGCTCGATTTCGTTATTTCTGGGTGTTAAGAATAAAGCGCGGTTAAGGTAACCTACAGCCTCGGCGTTAGCAAAAGCAGTAACCGCTTGTTGTCCAACAAGGGAGGCATAATAGCGCTCTCGATTTTCATCTTCAGCCTGATGCCAATGGTAAACCAACAGCGCATAGTATGGGGATAAAGGGGTTTGGTTAAGCGGGGCGCTAGGCTCAGATGAAAAACGATGAGCAACTTTCACCTCAGGCGGCAGAAAAAGTTTGTCGGTATCAATCTTAAATGTATCCTCGTACCATCGTGCTACGCTGCGATGGAGCTGCCGTCGCCGATCAAATAAAAGGGATTGGTACGTTACTTCTCGAATGATAGTGTGCTTAAAGGTATAGGTGGTATCCGATAGCGACTCTTCGATTTCGATCAGGCCCAGATGCACTAAGTCATCAAGATACACTTTAATAATATTGTCCTTAATTTCTAAATGTTTTTTCAGTGTATCTCGTAAAATAGTGTAAGGAAACGTTTGTCCAATAACCGCAGCTACTCTTAAAATGAGTTGTTTTTCGGGAGGAAGGCGATCAATTCTGGATAAGATGATGTTTTGAATGGTTGGCGGTAAAGTTTGGGCAGCTCGATTCAGATCGCCACTAACCAAACAGCGCACCTTGTCTTGCATGGCTTTAAAGGTGATAAAACCGTGATCACGCAGTGCATAAAATATTTCTTCAGCAAAAAAGGGATTACCACCGGCCCGTTGTCGAATGAGTTCGGCTACAGCTTCCGGTAACTCATAGCGACTTAACCCCAACTTCATAGCTGCAATGGTTAGGGTATCATCGGCTTGCATTGCCTCAAGCCGTACGTACTCTGTTTCCTCCAACGCCCCGAGCAGAATGGCATTGGTACGCATGGTTACGCCTTCTAGCAAACGCGTAGCAACAATGAGAAAAATCGGGGTTTTGTCTTTAATGGCCGAAACGGCTAACAAAACCGTAAATTTCCATGATAATTCATCAATCCATTGGGCATCTTCTACAACAACCACCAGCGGATGCTCATTGGCTTTTGTCTTGAGCAAGGTAATCATCAACCAAATTAACTCATTTTGGCGCTCTTCTGGCGAAAGTGAGCGCACATACGTGCTTTCCGGCAGGTTTGTGTTAAGCAGTTCGTTCAGCAAACAAGCCCGGTCGGTTAACGTTGGAGCAGCTTTAGAGAGTTGATTAATAATATGGTGATGTAACTCGGTTGAAAAAGTATCTATTTGATCAAGATTAAAATAGGCACTAAATATATCTTGCCAAACCCGTAACGGTTTTGCCTGTTCAACACTTTTTCCCCGTCCTAAAAGCGTCATTAACCCATAATTCTGCGCCCGCCGTACCAGGGCATGAACCAACTGCGATTTTCCGATCCCGGCTTCACCCTCGATGATAGAAATCCGTGGATTTCCATTCTTAACATCTTTCAGTTTTTGAGTTAATGCCGCTAATGCCTCCTGCCGTGCCACCAGATGGTCGGTTGACCCGGTTTGTTGAATAAGGCCAAGCTGCTCTAACGGACTATGTTCGCCCGTAGGCCGATAAATAGGTACAAGCCCCGCTTTGCCCTTTATTTGCGTTGGGGTTAAATACTCAAATCTAATTTGATTATATGTACTGCGATAGGTTTCGTAGTTGCAACAAATTCTACCTGGGCCGGCTACACTCATCAGGCGTGCTGCTAAATTAACTGTATCACCCATAACCGTATATTCGTGTCGCGTATCGCCGCCGACCGGTCCGGCAAAAACACGCCCGGTTGTAATGCCGATGGCCAACTGTATCTGCTGTTTTTGCGCCAGTGCTTGCAATTCCAATGCACACCGAACGGCCCTTTCAGGATCATCTTCGTGGGCATCGGGTGGCGCACCAAACAGAATAAGAAACACTGTTCCTTTATCATCTACGGTAATGCGTGGTAAGCACCCTTGAAAGTGATAGATACTTTGTTGAGCACAGCGCATAAAAGTATGTAGCCGCTCGATGGCCTGTGGTTGAGAATAATCGAAGTTTTTTATACCGGCGAATAATACGCTCATAGGGCGCAAGCTGGCCAGCCAGCCGTGCAACTCTTGATCGAGCCAGGTACGAACAGGGCGCGGAATGTAACAGCGTAAAATATGTTCCGCTTTACCTACATTATCAATGGATTCCCAGTTAAGGCCATGAATAGGGCGTGAAGGCAGGGGAACGGGGTGGATAATTGCTTCCGCTTCCGGACTTAAAACGATTTCGCCTTGGCGGGCTTGATTTTCGGCTTGTGCAGTTTGTTGTAGAGGATCGCCGGCAATAATATACTCCCACCGATTTTCTACGCCGCCAATATGCGCCGAAATAATCTCGCCTGCTCCAATACCCACCTTCAATTTAAGGGCAACAAGCCCCACGCTACTCTCTAATACGCCAAATTCATCCATCGCCAACTGCATATTTTCCGCAGCTTGCTTGGCACGGCGGGTAGCCATACCTAGCGATTCGCCCTTGGTCGCAAAAACCACAATAAGCGAGTCGCCACCAAATTTAACCACTTCGCCGCCTTCAGCCTCGGCAAAAGCGATCATCCAACTAAAATAGCGATTTAATAGCCGGGTTAGCTCTTCAGGGCCTTCAGTGCCCCGCTGTCCCAAAGCTTCTGTAAGGGGGGTGAAGCCCGATACGTCGGCAAACAGAACAGCTGCTTGGAACCGGCTTGTTTGGGGTTTGTTAGGGAGCGTCTTTAATGTGCCATTTAGAGCAGCCCGCGTTAAACTGAGCGGCACATAAGCGGCAGCCGTGCGCAATGGGTTTGACATTCTAATCCGAAGGTGAGTTTAGGGAATTTCGCTGGTTTTTTACAGTATAACATAGTCTGTTATGGGAGACTACCCTAATTAACAGTATCATTGTCCTGTTCTTAGCTCTAAAGATATTGCCGACTTATCTCGACCGGCTTATAATCGGCGCTATGTCGATCACCAAAATCATACTATTTGGAACGATTTTTTGTACATATATCACCGCCGGGGTCTTATTTGCTACCCTAACCCCGCATTGGCAAGCGCCCGATGAACCGGCTCATTATAATTATATTCGCTACCTAGCTGCCGAGAAACGGTTTCCCGAGTTAGTAGCCGGCTGCTATAACGAAGCTTACC
>JAGRBY010001430.1 GCA_020433835.1 Anaerolineae bacterium
CGGCCGGGATAGCCGGACTGATCAAGGTCGTATTGTCGTTGCAGCATCGGCAAATTCCCCCACACTTGCACTTTGAGCAACCTAATCCGTACATCCCCTGGGATGAGTTCCCACTGCGCGTCCCAACGGAAGCACTAACCTGGTCAACCCCGTCAGGTAGACGGCTGGCGGGGGTCAGTTCCTTTGGCTTCAGTGGCACCAATGCCCATCTGGTGGTTGAGGCGTATCAAGGTCAGGGGGCAGGAGACGGACAACCGCAGGTGATTGTGCTCTCGGCCAGAACTGAGGAAAGGCTGAGAGCGTA
The DNA here is from genome assembly GCA_020433835.1 of Anaerolineae bacterium. The sequence continues at coordinate 305 of JAGRBY010001430.1, forward strand.
TGCTGACAAGCTGCTGACCTTTGTGACGGAACAGCCTGATATTTCTTTGGCAAATGTCGCCTACACTTTACAAGTCGGCCGGGCTGCGATGGACGAACGGTTGGCCCTGGTGGCGACCGACCTGGCTGATTTGCAAGCCAGGCTAACCCATTTTCTGGCTAACGGAGAAAATGGAGAATACCTCTATCGCGGTCATCTTACCACCAATCAAGGTTGGCGTGATTTCTTGGTTGATGGCGCAGAGGCCCAAGAAATCGTTGCGTCCTTGGTGAA
>JAGRBY010001431.1 GCA_020433835.1 Anaerolineae bacterium
TCCATTCTCCATTCTCAATTCTCTCCATTCTCCATTCTCAATTCTCCATTCTCCATTCTCAATTCTCAATTCTCTCCATTCTCCATTCTCCATTCTCCATTCTCCATTCTATTTATTTTTTTCATTTTTCTTTTCTTTAGACGTTTTTACAATAGAAACGAGTAATCTTATTAGTTCTTGGATATCGGGTTTAATTGAATTATATGTATTGCTGTCAATATCATTAGAATGGTACAATAACTCTATCCAATAATCAGTTTCATTGGCTTCTTTTAACGCAATATTCATTTTATTAATAAAATCTGCTGTACTCTGAGCGTGTTCTGCTTCACAAATTAATGCCCCAACAGCCGTTCCACTTCGAAGCACTTGTTTACTTAATACAAATTCTTTTCTTTCATTCATCAAAAACCTTGAAAGCTTAATCACTCTCAATGCAAAAACAAATGATTTATCCTTTACAATATTTTCCTTCATAAATAATTTAATTGAAAATTTATTTAATTGAAAATTGAAAATTGAAAATTGAAAATTTATTTATTTGAAAATTGAAAATTGAAAATTATTTTCATTCT
>JAGRBY010001432.1 GCA_020433835.1 Anaerolineae bacterium
GAGGCTTTAGCCCAACGATTACAGGAGATAGATAAATCATGACAACCATGACCATCACCGAAGCAGACCTTCAATCAACCATTTTTCGGCTGCTAGGGCAGATTGCGCCCGAGGCCGATTTTGAGACCCTCGACCTCAATGTGGATGTTCGGGAAGCGCTGGATATCGACTCATTTGATTTCCTGAACTTCCTCATCGCACTCAATGAGGCATACGGCGTCGATATTCCGGAGACCGATTACGGAAAACTGGTCTCCGTCGAGGATATCGTGCAGTATCTTCGGGTGCGAATTGTTTAATAGACTTTATCGGAATTAAGGTGACAGTCACTTAACGCACTGGATATTGGGCCTGTTCATAGAGGAGCAGCCATATTTAGCCCCAAAAAGTGACTGTCACCTGGTTTTTTATCAATCTGATAGCATTGATCGGGAAAGGATTGGAAAATGATCCAAGATTTTAGCCCACTGCTTGACTTTATTTTGCCGCGGCTCGATCAGTCTCGTCGCCGGGAGGGAGCCTTACTGGATAAATTGGGCTTGGCCTCGCAGGAGACGCCGTTTCGAGTCGCTTTA
>JAGRBY010001433.1 GCA_020433835.1 Anaerolineae bacterium
GCTGATCCAGAGTGGCACGGCGAAAAAAGGCGACGTGCTCGGCATCGCCCGCATCGCAGGCATTCAGGGGGCCAAGAAGGCCAGCGACCTGATCCCGCTGTGCCACCCGATCGCCCTGACGCGCGTGGCGGTGGAGTTCGAGGTGGAAGAGGGTTCGGCCAGCGTGCTGTGCCGGGCCACGGCCGAATGCACCGGTCAGACCGGCGTCGAGATGGAAGCCCTGACCGCCGTCGGCGCCGCACTGCTGACGGTCTACGACATGTGCAAGGCGGTCGACCGCGGGATGACGATCAGTGGGGTGCGGTTGATGGAGAAGCGAGGGGGGAAAAGCGGGAGTTTCGTGGCCAGAGGCTCCTAGAACCCGTCAACGGGGGCGAATGCTTTCAGGTCGGCACTTGATGCATCGAGCAAGGCTACCCACCCTGTCGAATGAAAGCTGGTAACAGGCAACCAGACCAGGCGCTCCGGGGAAAGGCCGCTATCAGCCAAGGCCGAATCCAAGACGTCCCGTTGATCTGGCCTCTTTGTGAACAATTCACTCAGCGGCCTTGATTTCGCCAATACCCGATCTTTTA
>JAGRBY010001434.1 GCA_020433835.1 Anaerolineae bacterium
GTGCGACCGGCGGCCTCGCGGTGGCGCAGATCCATTCGAGCCCGGGGCTCGGCAATTCGATCGGTGCGCTCTACCAGGCGCACCGCGGCCATTCCCCGATCCTGGTGATCGGCGGCGATGCGGGCGTGAAATACCAGCCGATGGACGCCCAGATGGCGGCCGATCTCGTGGCGATGGCCGCGCCGGTCACCAAGTGGTCGACCATGGTGCGCGATCCGGCCTCGCTGCTGCGCACGCTCCGGCGCGCGATCAAACTGGCGCTGACGCCGCCGATGGGGCCGGTCTACGTCTGCCTGCCGCAGGATGTGCTCGACGCTGCCGCCGTCGAACCGGTGCGGCCGACCTCGCGGGTCACGATCAGCGGCGCGCCGGATCCGGACGCGCTGGCCGAGACCGCCGATGCGCTGGCCGCCGCCGCCCGCCCGACGCTCTATGTCGGCGACGGCATCGCCCAGGCGGGCGCGCAGGCCGAGCTTGCGCGTGTCGCCGAGCTTATCGGCGCCGATGTCTGGGGCGTGGACAGCGGTGAGCTCAACATGGCCCATACCCACCCGCTGTGGCGCGGCCAGACGGG
>JAGRBY010001435.1 GCA_020433835.1 Anaerolineae bacterium
GGCCCATCGCCGAATACGACGAGGCGGACTGGGACCAGGTCATCGCCGTCAACGTCAAGGGCGTGTTCCTGGGGCTGCGCCACGTGCTGCCGCACATGATCGCGCAACGTTCGGGCGCCATCGTCAATACCGGCTCCATCGCCGGCATCATGGGCACGCCGAACATGGCGGTCTACGTCGCCTCCAAGCACGCCGTGCTCGGCATCACCAAGTCCGTCTCGGGCGAGGTCGCGGGCTACGGCATCCGCATCAACGCCGTCTGCCCCGGCCCGGTCGACACGCGCATGATCGCCTCCGTGACCGAACAGGTCGATCCCGCCGACGCCGATGCCGTGCGCCGCAAGTATGCCGCCGCCATTCCGCTCGGCCGCTTCTGCACGGCCGACGAGATCGCCAACACCGTGCTGTTCCTGTGTTCCAGCTACGCCTCCGGCATCACCGGCGCCCAGTACGTCGTGGACGGCGGCCGCACGGCGACGGGCGGCGCCGTCACCGTGGTCGGCAAGTCGCAATAAGCCACTGCGTCGCATGCCGGACCGGAGCCATGCCGCTCCCGTCCGGCCTCATGCATTC
>JAGRBY010001436.1 GCA_020433835.1 Anaerolineae bacterium
CGGCGAGTTTCTGCTGTGTTAGATTTCGCTGTTTTCGGAGTTCTCGAACTCGGTCGCCGAACCGCATCGCTTTCGCCTTTCTGAATTGCTTGAACACCTCACGTACTGTATGGTAGTGGTACTCAATGGTCAAGAATGGTCGAATAAAGGCAAACAATGGCAAACGGAAACGGCAAACAATCCACAACGTTCTCCCAAGACGAGATCAATGGGATTCTCTGGAGGGCGTGCGATACGTTTCGGGGGGCGGTCGATCCTTCGGAGTACAAGAACTACATCCTTGTGATGTTGTTTGTGAAGTACATCTCCGATGTCTGGCAGGATCACTACGACTCGCTCAAGAAAGAGTACGGCGACGATGAGGAGCGGATTCGGCGGCGGCTGGCCAAAGCCAATCGGCACGGGATCGATGCCGATAACTTTGAGATTCGCCGGATGAAGAATCGCTGGGGCAGTTGTACGAAGGAAGGCCACATCCTGCTCAACCCCGATCTCATAATCGCACCCAAAATGTGTATCGAGTACGTCATTGTCCACGAACTCTGCCACCTTCAGGAACACAACCACGGCCCA
>JAGRBY010001437.1 GCA_020433835.1 Anaerolineae bacterium
TGTTCGCCATTGGCGCTTCGATCATCTTCGCCCTTCTGGAGCTAAACCAGTCGCGCCATCACGTCCCACCTACTACGTCCTACGTCCCACGTATCCTCCTCCACTGGCTTACGGTTATTATCGCCTGGGGAATGATCTCCCTGGTCGTCTTCATTCTGCTCTGGCCCTCGATGTGGGTCGATCCGCTGGGCACCCTTCGTCAGATGTTGGACGAGACGTTCGGTAAAGTTAACGAGGGCCATCTGGTCTATTTTCTGGGCCAACCCACCCTCAATCCCGGCCCCTGGTTTTATCCCTACGTTATTCCGTTTCGTCTCACGCCGATTATTTTGATCGGTTGTGTGCTGTCGCTAGGTTTCTATGTAGTCAAGGCTAAGGCTAAGGCTGAGGCTCAGACTCTTGATCGCTTCCCCAATCTCAACGTTCAACTCGCAACGCTCACTTTTTTGTGGCTTTTTGTCCTCAGTCTGCTGCTCTTCGGCAATCTCAGCCCCAAAAAACAGGACCGCTATCTGTTACCCTTATTCCCTTTCTTGAATCTCATTGCGGCCATTGGTTGGAGCGGGTTGCT
>JAGRBY010001438.1 GCA_020433835.1 Anaerolineae bacterium
CCTCGCACATGAATCCCGACTGCGATGCCTTAGGCTCAGAATTGGCGCTGGGCGAGCATTTAAAAAAGCTCGGTAAGACCGTAACCATTATCAACACCGATCCCGTGGCATCGAACTTTCGCTTCCTCGATCCGAAGCAGCGCATCAACCAATTTTCCGAAAACAGACACGCTCGCATCATCAAAAAAGCAGATGTCATTATCGTGCTGGATGCTTCCGGCAGTTGGAAACGGTTAGGCATCATCGGCAAAAGTCTGGAGAAGGCCGAAGCCGTCAAGCTCTGCATCGATCATCATCCTGACCCGACCGATTTTGTCGATCTGGCGGTGGTCGATACAGACGCATCGGCCACCGGCGAACTTATCTATGATCTCATCATAACGATGGGCGGCACAATCAGCAAAACCATCGCGCAGGCGCTCTACGCGGCTATTATAACCGATACCGGCAGCTTTCGATTTCCAAAAACCAGCCCGCGCACGCACCAGATTGCGGCGGACCTGCTGGCTGCCGGAGCCGACTCGATGGCTATCTATCGCCAAATTTATGAGCAAAGTCCACTGGGGGCTAT
>JAGRBY010001439.1 GCA_020433835.1 Anaerolineae bacterium
CCATTGAAGATTTGGTTTTATCAGATGCGCTGACCGGCATTCCGGCCAATTGGCTAGTGCCCAGCCTGAAACAGGCCGGCTACGACACAGACAATATGGTCAAAGGGAATGCGATCAACTTTGACAATCCCCATGCTGATACCAAAGCATGGCGAGACACCTGGTCGGCCGGGCAAGGAGTGGGTTCGGTCAAAGCGGTGCAGCCGCTGGCCGAAGTGGTGGCGCAGCTGCGACGAGAGTATGTGGCAGCACTGGAGCACGAGAAAGAAAATGCGTGGGGAAGCGGGCATGTTGATGCTTTTTAATGATGTAATAGAAGTGGTAAATAATGAATGGTGAATAATTAATTGTGAATTGTGAATGATAACCCGTTCACAATTCACAATTCGCAATTCAAAATTCATTATTGCTGGAGGTTAAAATGGCTTTACGCAATGATGTGGTCAACTTCGCCATGGAGGTGGAGACCAACCCTTATTTGATGGGCAATTACTCGCCGATTGATACCGAAATCACGGCCGAGGATTTGGAAGTCATCGGTGAGATTCCGCGCGACCTAAACGGTATGTAT
>JAGRBY010000143.1 GCA_020433835.1 Anaerolineae bacterium
CCGAATGTCTTTATCGGGCATCCAACCGGTCTTAGGGCGCTAGATTCCCGCTAAAACCATGCGGGAATGACATCGGCAACCGTTCCTCCTCGAAACACATAGTGAGCCTATCCGAAATCCCCTTTTAACGTCTCAATTAAGCCCGCTTGCACCTGATCGAGCGTGTAAACGGTTAAACCAAACTGCGTATGGATATTGGCAGCCTCTTGCCGGCTAATATCGGTTAAAACCATAATCGAATGGCGGGCATCAAGGCCCAGCACGTTGGCGATCTCGGCATATTTGGCCGTGTGCTGGCGGTGTGCGCCCGATTTCGACTCGACCCAGAAAAAGCTGTGGTTGGCCTGAAAAATTAAATCAAATTCAAAGTCATCGCCGTTGGGCAAGATAATTTGCGGATTGATCAAATAAGAAAAATTGATAGATCGCCGTAACTCACCTGCGGCTTGGTTAACCGCCTTTTCTGCCTTTTTCCAGACAAATCTCTCTAACCACTGGCCGGAAAAGAATTTTTTGGCCGCCGGCGCGGTGGTTGTTTTGATTTTGATCTGATAGCGGGGTGATTTGTAATATTTGTACTCTTTCAAAAAGCCGATATCGTACAGTTGCTTACAAAATGAGGTGATTTGATTGATAGCGAGCGAGGATTCGTCTTTGACGGAGTGGGTAAAGCCCGATCCGCGCTGCATATGGTATTTTATCTGGGCTAAGATTTTATCAAACACAGCATAATTATTTCCCAAAGATAACGACAGCGAATTGATGGCCATATCAGCTGCCTCTTTCGATGGTACAAATTTGATGGTAATGTTACGCTGCTTAAGAAAATCTTCAATTGAAGCGGCTTTGTGGGGCTTGTTAACGGCGTGCGTAGGGCTAATTTTTCCATTTTTAGCCTGATCTGGGCTGCGCCTGGCCTCAAAAAGAGCCGATTGCTGATTATTATGATTACGACCGTGGTTAACGGGTGTTTCCTGCTGCTGCTCCAAAATATCGGCAATGCGCTCAAGCGCTGTTGCAATGCGTTCCAACTGCCGGTCGTAACCATCATTTGGGGGAGGCGAAAGGGTTATTGCTTCTAATTGGTTAACGATGGTTGCTCTGAGAATTTGATTGAGGCGCTGAGGGGCGGCATGAGGAGTTATGAGCGCATGATTATCTTCATAAGGGGATGTTACGGGCGTTAGTCGGGCCAATTCTTTTTGGGCCGTTTCATTATGGGGATTAATCTTGAGAACTTGTTTCAAACAGTCAATTTTTTTGTATTGTTGGTCAACAACTTCGGTCAACCACAACCAGGCTTGTTCATTGTGGCGTTCATTGCTGATAATTTCCAGTAGAAGTCGTTTGCCGGTTTTTTTATCACCGGCTTTGATGAAGGTGATGGCTGTTCGCAATGTGTGGGGCATATTCTGTTCGATTCCGTCAAATAAGGTGCTGCCAGGTAGATTAGGTTAGAGCAGGCTAAATATTGTCATAATGCTTTAATAATACCACCTTTTTTGGTGTTAAGTCCAACTCGACCGCAGAAAAATGCTCCCCTTTCGTTTGCAACGCCTGACGGCATAAATTACAATAAAGATATGGCGCCATTCAACACCCACTTTCTGGTTGCAGAAAAAGTTTGGCCGACTGTTACATCGACGTCTACATGGCCCAAACCGTACAGCCCAACGCTTTACGGGCAATTTTGTTTTGGCTGTGTTGCTCCTGATGTCGATAAAGCCTCAACAACCCTCTCCCAAAAAGATACCCACTTTTTTGATCGCTATGGTCACTATACGCTTATGGCGTCGCATCGCAGCGCCACGTTTTTACAGCGCCAGGCGGAATTTCTCAGGGCTCCTTTTGCCCAGCTTGCTCCCGAAGCCCAGGCTTTTGTTTTGGGCTATCTCTGCCATTTATGTGTCGATGAGGTCTCGAAGCATATGTGGCAGCGCGAAACGTGGAAGCACTTTTTCGATATCGGCCCCGGCCCCGCTTTTGCCGCGCTCGATGAAGTGGCTCGCGACCAAACCCAAGATTATGGGGCCATTGTCACCGGCTTTGCTGCGGTTGCGGTGCTTGATATTATCCCCTCCATCCCCCACGCTGATTTGAAACTGACGCTGCAAGGAACTCGTAAATTTGTTGAGGCCGATAGCGTTGAGGATGAGTTTTTGGCGTTGGTGGATATGTTTGATCGGCCTTCGCCGGAGGTGCGCTGCCAAAAGCTGGAGGATCTTAGAGCCAACATTCACACGGCCCGAGATCGCAGCCACTGGTTTAAGCTCGATGTTTTGGTGCAGGCCAGTATCCATCGAACGCAGCAGCGTTTCCATGATTTGATGACCGGGCAGGTTCCCCAGCCGGGTTATCCGCTTCTGCCTTAATACCCTCCTTGTCACGCTTTTGAAGATAAAGCCTTGAGCGACAAAGTAACCGTTGACTCCAACGCTGATGACAAAGCAAGCTTTGTCGCTCCGGTAAATTTCATTCTCCAGGACTTACGCAGGATGTAGAACAATTTGCTAAATTGTTCCCTATTTGGGCAGTTTCATGGCGCAAATTGGCAATTTACGCTACAAAATCGGGCATTTACATAAGTTTGGACGTGGACTCCCGCTAAAAGCATGCGGGAGTGACGGAGTTGTATTGCACGTCTTTTATTCGTTTTGTCTATAAAGTCATTTTGAAATGCGGGTAGAGGTTGACAAAGAAAAAGGAAACGTTACAATACCTTCCCCACGATAATTCAAATATATATAGCAATAGAGCAAATGGGCAAAGACAATGACGACAATCCCGACCGCGCACCTAAACAGCCAGCAGTACGAACGACTTCAAGCTTTTTATCACCTGGCCGTGGAACTTTCTTCGCTGCGTAGCCTGGAATCCGTTTTGGATACCGCTCTAAAGCAGTGCCTCGAATTAACCGACTCTCAATTTGGGTTTATTGGTCTCAACGCCTCTCACGGCGAGGCAATGGATGTGGTTGCCATCGAGGGCTTTCACCCTTACCCTCAGTTTTATGAACGCTTTCACCTTATCCCCATGCGGATGAATATTTTTGCCCGGGTTGTGCTGGAAAACCAACCGGTTCGCTCCGAAAACGCGATGACCGATCCGCGCAGGGTGGGTCAGCCCGTCGGTCATCCACCCGTGAAAACCTTTTTGGGCGTACCGCTCCGGCTCAAAGACAGACCCATCGGTATGATTGGGGTGGCTAATCGCCCTCAGCCTTATGATAATGATCACGAACAGTTATTGATGACCTATGCCGCCCAGGTGGCTATCGTCATCCATAATGTGCGGCTTTATGAGCAACTCACCGCCGCCAAGGCCAGCCTTGAGCAAAAAGTAACTACCCGGACCCAGCAGTTGCAAAAAGCCAAAGAAGCGCTGGCCGATAAAGCGGCTTTGCTGCAGCGGCTGCTCAATGAAACGGTCGATGTTCAGGAGCGCGAACGGCAGCGTATTGCCCAGGATATGCACGATAGCACCAGTCAACTGCTGGTGGGGGCTATGCTGGAGTTGAAATCGGCCCAAGAGCGATTGGGCAACGGCAGCCTGCCCCAGGCGGAAACATCGCTGCAAAGTGTGCGTGAGATTTTGCACCGGGTTGATGCTGAAATCAAACGGGCTATTCACGATCTGCGCCCGCCGTCGCTCGATGAGCTGGGGTTGGGGCCGGCCCTGCGCCAGTACGCCGTGCGGTTTAAGCAATATTCCGGCCTAGATTGCGATGTTGAAATTCTGGGTACTCCCCGCCGGCTGCCGTCCAAGTCCGAAATCAGCGTCTATCGGCTGGTGCAAGAGGCGCTGCAAAACGTTAGCGCTCATGCCCGGGCTGACCGGGCCAATGTGATTATTGTCTTTTCTCCCCGCCGCCTCAAGGTCACCATCATCGACAATGGCCAGGGCTTTGATCTCGATGCGGTGCGGTGCAATACGCTCGACCACTTCGGCCTGCTCAGTATGCAAGAGCGGACCGAGAGTTTGGGCGGAACTTTATCGATTCAAACCCAACCCGGCCAGGGAACCCGCGTTGAACTGACGGTTCCCATCCCCATCGATCTACCCCGTGAGGCAAATACCAATGGCAGCCATTAGTATCTTGGTCGTTGACGACCATTCCATCATCCGGCAGGGCATTCGCAGTTTGCTGTCAAACTATCCGGAATTTGAGGTCATTGGCGAGGCCGCAAATGGCCCCAGTGCCCTCAGCCAGATCGTGCAGCAGCAGCCGGACGTTACCCTGCTCGATATTCGCCTGCCCGGCGAGTCGGGGGTGGAGGTACTCAAACGGATTCGGCAAACCCAGCCGGAGGCCAAAGTGTTGATGCTGACCTCCTTTAATGACGATGAGTATGTCATGAGCGCGCTGCGGGCCGGGGCGTTGGGGTACGTTCTCAAAAGCAGCTCTGACGAGATGCTGGTTAACGCTATTCGGGCCACCCATCAGGGCGAACATTTCCTCAGCCCCAAAATTGCCGGGGCGGTGGTGCGGCGTTCTATCGCCGGCCCGGCCCGATTTATGCCGGACACCCCCGCTATGGATGGCGAAGAGCGCCGTATTCTCAAGATGCTGGTCGACGGTGCCAGCAACACCGATATCGCCGCCGAGCTGTTTATCAGCAACGCCACGGTCAAGCGCAAACTCCGCAAAATCTTTGAAAAATTAAATGTCAACGCCCGCGCTCAGGCTGCGGCTGAAGCTATCCGCCGTAATTTGGTTTAGAGCAGCGCTTCAGGCCATACGTTAGATGTGCGGGTTGGTAAAATTTGCTGCTTCTTTGCCTCTATGGTTAAATTGATACACTACTGCTGTGAGTATGTATTCAATGAAACTATCTGTTGTGATCCCCGTTTATAATGAAGAGTCGACCATTAGCCAGGTCATCGACAAGGTGCGCGAGGTAGAATTGCCCCTTGATCGCGAGATTATCGTGGTCGATGACGGCTCTACCGACGATACTGCCGATATTTTGGCCCGCCGCCAGAAAGATGTAACCTTCGTTCATTTTTCTCGAATTAACTTTGGCAAAGGGGCCGCTATTCGCGTTGGGTTAACCTACGTTACGGGTGATATCGTTATCATTCAAGATGCCGACCTTGAACTGGACCCCAACGAGTATCGCCTGCTGCTGGCCCCTATTTTGGCCGGTCAGGCCAATGTCGTATACGGCTCTCGTTTTCTCAAGCCCAACCCCAATATTCGGCGTCGTACCTTGCTGGCCAATAAGTTTTTAACCTGGTTTACCAACGTGCTCTACGGCTCTCACCTAACCGATATGGAAACGGCTTACAAAGCCTTCAAAGCCGATATCATTGCCGGTATTAAGCTCGATTGCCATCGCTTTGAGTTTGAGCCGGAAGTTACGGGCAAACTACTGCGCAAAGGGTTTGCCATTCAAGAGGTGCCCATCTCTTATAATCCCCGCACCGAAGAAGAGGGCAAAAAGATCGGCTGGCGTGATGGGTATACCGCCATCTGGACGTTGCTCAAATACCGGCTGGCGGAGCAAAGCACGGCCGCGCCTCGTCGAAAAACGCCCAAACCCGTTTCGGTTAGCGATGTGGAAGGCTAAGCCCACCGCCTCGATCTGGCCCGACGTCGTCCTTATTCTTATTCTGATCCTTCTTCCCTTTCTCTTCTTCTGGCGATTAGTTACGCCTAACCCTGCCGACCGCATGCATATTGCCACCGGCGACTTCACCGAGCAATATTTTCCGCTGCGGGCCTTTAGCGCCCAGCAATGGGTCAATGGTCAACTGCCGCTCTGGAATCCGTATCTCTATGGCGGTCAGCCCGCCCTGGCCGATATCCAATCGGGCGCGCTCTATCCGCCGCACGTCATTCAAGCGCTTATCCTGGGTTGGGGTGGCCCGCTGTTGGGCCGGGAAGTTGGTTTTCCGGTGGAGGCGTTAGAATGGCAGGTGATCTTTCATTTCTCCCTGGCCGCAGTGGGAACCTATCTTTTCACCCGACATTGCATTCTGGGCCATAGCGATGGACGCCGGGGTAGCGTTCGTCAAGCTCGCCTGGGTGGCCTCATTGCCGCGCTCGTGTTTACCTATGGCGGCTACTTAACCGGCTTTCCCGTCCAGCAGATGACCATTCTGTCGGTTAGTGCCTGGCTGCCGTGGGTGATGTGGGGGTTGGGGGTGGCGTTAGAGCGCCCATTTCGGGCTGCGTTTCGCCCTATGGCCGGGGCCGCGCTGGCCTGGGCGATGGCTATCCTGGCCGGACATCCTCAGACGGTTCTCTATATTTTTTACTTGTCGTTAGCGTATGCGCTTTTTCGGGGGTTCTATGACCATTTACAAACAACTGAAAGCGAGGCTAAGGCGAAGAAAACCCAAAAGGCATCCCTATCAGTTGCCAGAAACGTCATAAAAAATTTGGGAATTTGGTTGGTTACTATCATTCTCGGAGCAAGCCTTGGGGCTGCCCAATTGCTGCCGACCCTGGAATTTATCGGACGCTCGCTGCGGGCTGAGCTATCGTATGAAGCCGTATCGGCCGGATTGCCGTTGACCGAACTGGTTTCGATCCTGTACCCCGGCTTTTTCGGCGGCTCACCGGAATATGTGGGCATCGCGCCGCTGGTGCTTATTGCGTTAGCGCTGCTTTTGGCTCGACCACGCCGGGAAATCTACTTTTGGGCCGGGGCCGGGCTGGTTAGTATGCTGCTGGCCTTTGGCAGCCATCTTTTTGTTTATCCGATCTTTTATCTGCTGGCTCCCGGTTTCGATGCCGTGCGCCAGCAAGAGCGGGCTTTTCTGGTTTACAGCTTTAGCGCGGCTGTGCTGGCCGGTCTGGGCGCGGTGGTTTTGGTTAGCCCCCTGCCCAGGGTAGCGCGGGCTGCGTTCATTACCTTCGAGCGCCGCCTGCGTATGATCGCTGTTGTGGCGGTTGTGCTGACAGCTTTCTTTATCTACGGCTCTACGGCGGCCACTGCCCGGGGTGATGAGGTCAATCTCTTTTTCGGCGTGCTGCGCCACCATCTTTTTGGTTTAATGATGGTAGGAGGGATGCTCTTACTGTTGGGGCTGCGTTCGCGGCGCTGGCTGCGTCGGCCATGGGGGATGGCTTTGCTGGCGCTGCTGGTTGCCTACAATCTGTTCACGGTTAACTGGCGCTTTAACGTGCAAATGCTCGAGTCCCCCGCCCCCTTTACGCCAACGAATACGGTTCGGTTTTTACAAGAACACCTCGATCCCCCTCTGGGGCGCGTGGCCAGTGGAGGACTGTTGTCCGGTGGCAACAGCGCGGCATCGGTGTATAATCTGCAAGATTTAACCGGCAACACGCCGTTGCAGTTGGCCTCGGTCGATGCCTTTGTGCAGCACATGCCGGCCTGGCGGATGTGGCAGTTGATGAACGTGCGCTACATTATTGATGAGCGAGATATTGGCGATGGGGGGCTGCATCTGGCGTTTGAGGCTGAGGGGCTGCGCGTGTATCAGATGGGTGATCCCTTCGAGCGGGCCTGGTTGGTTGGGGAGATCGATGTGGCAGACGCCAATGCCGATACCCTGAACCGGCTGGCCGATGAAGCTTTTGATCTGAGGCATAAGGCGGTTATCGCCAAACCGTTGGCTGTTGATTTGGCCGGTGATGCCGCAGGAACTATCAGCCAGGTCGATTTTAGGCCAAACGCCCTGCGCTTTCAGGTTGACGTCGCAAATCCGCAGCTTCTTGTTATTAGTCAGATCTTCTACCCAGGCTGGCGTGCCACCCTTGATGACGATCCGGTCGAACTCTTGCAGGTCAACGGGGTGCTTCAAGGTGTTGTGGTGCCACCGGGAACGCATTCGGTCGCCTTGGAGTTTTGGCCCCGAAGCTTCACAATCGGTATCTGGCTGTCAGCTATCGGGTTGCTTGTTGGTTTGGGCCTGGCCTTTCAACCCCGGCCAATACCGGGTGCTTCGGGCCGCTAAGGGTATGATGCTGCCCTCAACCTCGACTATTGTCAAGGCAAGCATAGTTATGTTATAATGATCATTATGTAGACTCTAACCTCATAGGAGCCGCTCCATGAATGGTCGCTTGATCATCATATTGATCGCGCTAATAGTGGGCCTGGCATTACTAACTCTGGCCTGCTTTGTTACCCTTTATTTGGCACCCAACCTTGCCTTTAACCCGCTTAGTCCGGTGCGGGCTACGTCTAATGCCGCCACCCGCATTGCGAACATTCCAACGCCGCCGCCGACGGAAATTCAGGTGGCCACCTATCCGCCAACCTGGACGCCCTCGGCCACGTTTACCCCGGCTCCCACCAAAACCGTCACTGAGACCCGCACGCCCACGCCTACCCGGACCTCAACCTCCACCGATACCGCTACAGCCACACGCACTTTTACCCCGGTACCACCCACCGGCACACCGACCAATACCGCCACGCCAACCCCGTACCCCTACTTTGTTCTGGCGCATTCCGGGATGAATAACTGTTCGGATTTAGGTTTGTGGGCAATGATCAATGATGATCAGGGATTACCGCAAGGCGGAATTACCATTCAATACGGCGAGTATGGTGTTTCGGGTAGTCGCTTTTTAAGTACATCCGACCCGAACGGCCGGATCGATGCCTTGCTCATTCCCGGCTCCAACCGGGGACAAACCACCATTACCCATACCTGGTATGCGTTTGTTGTAGCCAATGGCCAACAACAAAGCGAGACATTTCTGTTTGAGACCGATCCCATTTATGCCAACAACCCCGATATTTGTGAAAAGTATGACCCCAATGATGACGATCTGCCGGAAGATGACGACGGTAACCAAATTAGTGCAGACGATGAACGCAAGCGCTATGAAGAGGAAGGCTGTATTGCCAATCCCTGCATTAGCGGCGACTCGATCAACATCAAGGTTATCGACTGGCAAGAGCGCCCTCCAACCCCGCCGGCTGTGCCTTCACTGTTGACGCCTGAGACTTTCTCCCCTGATGATTACAGTTGCGATGACTTCCAGCGCCAATCGGAAGCCCAACAGTTTTACGAATCGAACGGTGGCCCGACCATCGATGTCTATGGCCTTGATCCGGATCGCGACGGTATTGCCTGCGAGGATCTGCCGGCCGGGTAGCGTTTGATTTTTATATTTGTTTAAGATCATTGTGGTATGATACTCAGGAATGAAAATTAATTAACTTACGCAATTCTGTCGGGTAAATAGATATTGGTAACTGGTAATTAGAGACTGGAGATTGGATAACCAATATCTATTTACTAATTACCTAACTGCAAATGCAGAAGTTGCTTAATTTACGATCCTTAGGAGACAGATAATGAACAAAAAGTATGATCGAACACATCAAACAGTGACCGGGTTTGTCGGAAATGTTGCTCTTGATCTGCTAATTTCAATAATTTTGTTAGGGGTCGGGGTTGTTCTCACAGCTATTGTCTCTAATTTTGTAGCGGGGGGGCAGGTTTGGCCGGCCTTATTGCTGCTTGGTCTGGTTAGTCTGGGCCTGGCTAAATATATGGCTGCCGTCTTTGATGATGGGAACTGATATATATTTGTAGGTAACGCTTCTTTCTCTACTCTTGTTGTTGTCTTTCACCTGCTTGCTGCTTTGCCACGTCAACGTGCCATGTCCAATAATCTGGAGCACCCATGCGGGGGTAGGTGCGGGTTAGCCACGGTTTGGTGAGGGCGCTGCGGGCGCAGTGGTAAACGGGGGCGTAGGCTGCCTCGTCTACTGCCAGGATTTTTTCCGCCTCGGCGTACAGTTTGACGCGCTGTTTAGGATCGTTATTTTGTCCGGCAGCGATGGTCAGTTCATCAAAGTGGGTTGGCCCGGTTGTTGCTTGACAGTTGGGGTCGGCGCAGTTGCGTCGCAAACGGTTTATGCCCACCTCTGAATTAAATAACTCGTGAACCCAGTTATTTTCGTCAGGATAGTCGGCATACCACGTATATTGATAGATGTTATACATCTCCTCTACGGGCGTATTCTTTTCAACCGCATTTTTGTACTCCGACCACGGCAGGGTGCTCGGTGTTACTTCAACCCCCAAGACATCGGCCCACATTGTAATAATCGCGCTTTCGAACTCGCTGAGTTGACCGCTGGTTCCGTATGTGATGTGATAGGTGTCGTTAAACTCCGCAATCGTGAATCCCTTTTCATCTAGAAATTCTTGAAGCGACTCTCGGGCTAAGTCAGGATCGTAATTTTGTCCAACGGTGCCGGGAGCAGGAGCGCCGAAGACCCCCGGCGGCGCGAGCGACGTGGCGGGAATGCCGCCGCCATCGAGCAATGTAGCAATAGCCTCGCGGTCGATGGCCGCCGAAAATGCCCGCCGAACGCGCACGTCGTTGAAGGGTGGTTTGGTGTGGACAAAGCCCAGATAGGTCGTACAAAGGAGAGGATAAAATTCCAGCTCGGCATTGAGAGCTGGCTCGGCCTTTACGGCTTCAACATCCTGTAACTTTTCTAGCAGATCAAGGTCATCGTTTTTATAGAGCGCCAGCCGATCCTCGGCCTCCGGGATAATCGGTTGCACCAAACGCTCAACCTGGATTTGATCGGCCTCAACCCAGAGCGGATTTTTAACGAGCGTTATCTGTTGGCCGCGATCCCAACTGTGGAGTAGGTAGGGGCCGCTGGTGTTGATACGACCAGGCTCGGTCCACAAATCGGCCCACTCATTGATAGCCCACTTCGGGAGCGGATACGTGATGGGATAAGCCAGTAAGGCCGGTAGGTAAGCGGCGGGGGTTTCCAGCGTAATCTGCACAGTTTGATCATCAAGCGCTACAACACCAATATCCTTGGCCGACAGTGATGTTGGCTGACCGTCGGTCGTTTGGGCCGTATTGATCTCACGAGCATTTTTGATAACGTACAGCAGCGGCACCGAAGAGTTGTCTGACAGCAAGGCCCGTTGAATCCCATAAACCACATCGCGTGCGTTTACATAGCGGGGCTGACCATCGAAATCAATGACTTGCGCTGCCTGGCCGGTTTGGGGATTGTACTGTACCCACGGAATATCTTGCCGCAGCGTAAAAGTCCATTCCAACCCATCTTCAGAAGCAGACCACGTGGTGGCAAGCGCCGGTAAAACCTGGCCGGTGTCGATGTCGATGCGTGTCAGACCGACAAACAGGTTCCCAATCTGGTCAGTCGAGATGGTGTCATTCGCCTGTGATGGGTCGAGGGTGGTGGGATCTTTACTCAGAGCTAACCGGAGTGTCGTCTGCTCAGATAAAGCGATTGTCGTTTCCGGTGTGCGGGTTACCGCTGGAACAAGATCTCTGGGGGCGGCAGCTATCGGGGTGACGACGGAGGCGTGATGGTGGCGAACGGCGTCGAGCGCCTCCGCCGGGTTGGTGGCCGGATAAAAGACGCTGATGGTGATGGCCAGCATGATCCCTTGTAAGGCCGGCCAATAAAGTAACTTGGGAATAAGATTATCTCGATATTGAACAAGTGGCAGGTTGATGTTGGAGTAAAAGATCATCGAGTTGATCGAAACCGACAGCAGCACCAGATACATGATGATGAAGCCGTGTTCGAGATAGACCACATCGTGGGTGTTGAGTTCGCTGCGCAGGCCGACGTGGGTAACGGCCACAACAAAAAAGAGCGCGGCAGCGTACGATAGCACATTGAACGAGGTTTCGGCGTGGATGACCATCACCGCAAACATCAGCGCCATCACTACGGATAAGGTGATAGCGTAGGCCACCATCGGTGACAGGATGTTGCGCCGGATGTCGATATTGAAGGACAGGTCAGGAATGTTGAATTTTTTAATCACCTGGCTGCTGCCGAAGGTGGCATTGTATTTATTGTACCGATAGCCGAAGAACGAACGTTTCACCGTCCAATCTTCCAGCACCAGGCTTTCTACTAAACCCGGAGTTTGGGTCGGATTGGTAAATTGGTATTCATCAAGATCCGGCACCAGGACAATGTTTTTGTTTAACGATTTAGGCCAGATTTGAATTTGTATCTCCGCTTCATCGAAAGGATATTTAGCCACCTGCGGCTGCTGTTTTAATTTGGCTCGAAAAGTCCAGCCGATGACTTCGACATTGCCCCGCTGGAATCGATACATCTCCTCTAAGGCCAACCCTTCGGGATCGGGGACATCAGGTAAGATAATCTCTTTGTCGATGTCGTCCGGTAGGTCAAGCGGATATTTTTGCCAGATGTAGCCGGTTACGATATTTTCGGTGGTGCTGTCGATGGTGACGGTCTCAATCATAATGCCGGTTGGAATTTGGAGTGGTGGCGGTTGGCCATCGCGCTGAAAGCTCTGCACAACAGTATTTAATTCTTTGTTCAGGGCGGTTTTATTCATTAAAACCACCTGGCTGTTGTTACGAGACGGGTACACAAACTCCATTGTGCAAATGAGAGAGATGCCTGCGGTAAATAACAAAGCCGTGGTGATCGATACACTCCAGAGGCGAAACGGCTTCCCCCGATCGGCCTGAAAGACCAAAATCGAAAGGAACAGCAAAAAGGCGATGACGCTCAAAAGAATATGGATCAGGTTGCGTTTCATCGTTGTTGGAGCCGCAACCAGCGTTTGTTTGTTGAGCACCACGCCGATAACCCAACCGGCCGAAGGTACGGAACTGTAGAACAGCCAGGCATCTTCTCCGGTGATAAGATCCTGTCCCTCGCGCCAAAAACTCTCGCCGCTCAACGCACGCTCGGCGTCGCGAATGAGGGTGTCGTCATCAAAGTTGGCAGCCTGGTTGTAAATGGTCGTTCCTAAAAAATTGGGGGTCGGGTGGGCAATAAAAGTTCCGTCGTGGGCCAAAATAAAGCTGTAGCCCTCTTCACCCAAATCGAGCTGTTTAACCAGGTCGGCTAGTGTTTCCAAAGAATGGATACCCGCTATCAAACCGGACGGCTCATTGTTCTCATAAAATACGGCGTGGTAGGGAGCCAGCCACGCCTGCGGTGCCGGTGCATAAAAAGGGGTGAGCCAGCGGTCGCCGGTGGCCATCGTTTCGGTAAACCAGGCGGCATCGGGATTGGTCGTATTGGTATAATTGTAGGTGTCTTCCACCTGACGCCGCTCAAGATCACCTTCGACCGTTCTAATAAAATAGGGCGAGTAGAGTTCGACATTGGGGTTGTAAGTGTATGGCTCAAACGCTGCGCCGACGCCATAGATTTGGGGATTCTGCTCCACGGCGGCGCGTAATCGGTTGGCAAGCTGATCCTTCGGCAAAGTGCCGCTGCTAAGATCGACGGCAATGCTATCAACCAACGTTTTTAACTGCGTGAGTTCTTGGGAGATGTAGTCAACTACGACTTGAGCATTGTGTTCGGCTTCGTCAAAAGCGAGTTTTTCCCGCTGGGTAGTCTCCTGATAGAAGCGAAAACCCAAAAACAGGGTGACAAATAGACTGGCGAAACAGAGCACCAGAATGACGTTGTAAACTTGTTTGTGGATCGATTTTTCATGCTGAACAGCAAC
>JAGRBY010001440.1 GCA_020433835.1 Anaerolineae bacterium
CTTCTCATCAACCGGCGACCAATCGGGCGATTTGGCCGACCGATCTTCAAGGATTAGGCCGTAACCGGACTCGGGACTGTCGTATAAATGACCTACCCATAAGCCACAGCTAGTCCCGTACTTATCGCAGCTTTCAAAAGCAAATCGCTTGCCGTCTGGGGCAAAGGTGGGCGATTGACCTTCACGAGACAAATTGTCCTCACGCGAGCCATCGCCCCAGGCGGTATACAGTCGCCAGATCCGGTCACTTTCGCGTTGTGAGGCAAAAATAATCCGGTTTTCAGTTGGCGACCAATCGGCTTGGGCATCTTCCCAATATTTGGCAACGGCCGTTTGCTTGCGGCTCGAAAAATCCGTCGTGAGGATCGTTCGCGGATTCGATTTCTCTTCCCAGGTGCGGACCGCTAGGGGGTAATCGTTATCGGCCTTGGGGCTAAGCGCCGGTTCGGACACATCAATTAAAGCGTACTGCCGCAAATTGCTGCCATCAGGGCTAATGAAATAGGTGCGGAATGCTTCGATACCGGGGGTTGGATCATACAAGGCGTAGGCAATCGTTCCGCTCGGAAG
>JAGRBY010001441.1:0-293 GCA_020433835.1 Anaerolineae bacterium
TTTGGCATGTTGTTCAACATCGCTATCCTAGTTGGTTTGGTAGTGCTGGTCGGGTGGGCGGTGCAGAAGTTCACCAACTCAGGCAACGGTAGCAAGACAGGTGATAATTACCACGGCCAGACGCTATCGGCCCGCGATATTCTAGATCAGCGGTATGCCCGCGGTGAACTGAACCGCGACGAGTACCAGGAAAAATTGCACGATATTATGGCTTAAGATGGAGGTGGGCAATGATGGGCTTGGGTTTAATCTGGATGCTGCTGCCCTGGGGAGGAATCCTCTTGCTGGCCGTC
>JAGRBY010001441.1:305-570 GCA_020433835.1 Anaerolineae bacterium
TGATCACGGTGCTGTTTCCCGTCGGCCCACAGCCATCCGTCGGTAACGAATCAAATCCACACGGTACGGCTCGTGACATTCTGGATCAACGTTATGCCCGAGGTGAGTTGTCCCGAGCGCAATACGACGAAATGCGCCAGACGATTGGGCAGTAAAGCCGTTCCCGAGCACGGGCCTGAACCCGTGCTAAGAGAGCGAAGCCCATTCGGGCTAGGTTTGCGCTCAAATAGGGCGCTTTAGCGTCCTTTGTTCTTTCAGCGCGATG
>JAGRBY010001442.1 GCA_020433835.1 Anaerolineae bacterium
CGTTCGGCTTCAGGTTGGTGCTGCTCTTGGGTGATGTAATCATGAAGCGTTCTCAGCCGTTCATCGAACGTTTGGGGCAGCAACACATTGCCGGTGCGGGCTTTATACGCAAAGCCCCAGCGGGTAGCCTGATATGGTTTGGCGGAACATTTCGCAGTAACACTTTTCCACATCGTCATAATTACATCTTTAGCTTTGGTTACCAGGCGCTTAAGTTCGGACGAAGCCGTTTTACGTTCGCGTTCGGCCTGGAGTAATGCCTTTTCAGAAGCCAGAACTTGCTGCAATAAATTGGCGATGATGGGGGTAAAGGGGGTTTGCTGCTCAACGGGGCGGCTTAGTTCGCACGCTATAAAGGTTTGGCCCAGTTTAACGACTTCCGGGCGGCGGCGAGGGTCAGGGAAACGAAATTCATTAGGGCTGTTGGTATCTCGGTACGAAATAGGCATAAGGAAATCCTCTGGTTTGATGATGAAGTTTGAGAAAGAAGTTTGGAATATTTACCTGTATAGTTCAGTATATCTATGTTAGGCGCTAATGTCCACCTTACCCATTGAAGATGTCTGCTT
>JAGRBY010001443.1 GCA_020433835.1 Anaerolineae bacterium
TGGTTTATTGGTTCCGCTATTAGTTCGAGAAGCGCCTTGGATAGAAAAGAGACGCTAATACCGTTTCTAGAGCGAATGCTATACGCGATTTTTCACCTGTTTAATCCTCGAAATGGCAATTCGAACGTGTGATTTGGGCAAGTGGTTGGCCAGCCAAATGCTTGGGTTATTTTTTCATTCTAACATAAATATAAGCTTCGGACAATGCGCCTAAAGTAGGTTTCGCCGCGTCAAAAGTGCGGATTTTCCTGCGGTGTTCGGGTACAAACGCCATTCAAGGGAGATTTCTCGCTCCTTCGTCGCTCGAAATGATATGCTATGGTTAACAAGCAGCCAGCCATGTCATTCCGAGCGAAAGCGAGGAATCCTCCCAGACCTTCGTTTGGCTTTGACGCTTCGGGCAGATTTCTCGGCCTACGGCCTCGAAATGACATGACGGTTGAGTATTATGAAAGACAAACACCTTGCCCGAAACCATCCATTCGATTAAAATCAACGGATGGCTCAATCAGACAACTTTCAAGCACATAGACCGCCCAATTACAGCGGCCAGGGCGATGACCGCCT
>JAGRBY010001444.1 GCA_020433835.1 Anaerolineae bacterium
CATGTAGTGACGAGCCACCTTTTTCGGCCAAGCTTTCGAGTCGTACTCGACCCAGTCGTCCCACTTTTCGACCGGCGGATAGTTGGTCAAGCCGCTGGTGGTGAGCGGTTCAGGCATCGCGGTCGAGACGGATGCAGTTATTCGGTCGATGTTTTCGGCGGATGGGGTAATGGGTGATGGGTGGTTGGTAATGGGGGTGTTTGTGGCGGTGGCTAGCGCAGGCTGTTGCGCCTGGCTCAATTTGGCGACGGAGTTTAGAAAGTTGACGAGCTTTTGCTTCATTATTGTTGTACTCCCTAAAAATAGCCCTCACTCCGTCGCTAACGCGACTCCCCTCTCCCTCAGGGAGAGGGGTTGGGAGTGAGGGTAAAATAGTCTCTACGAATTCGGCACTTCTTGTGGAGCCATGACGAAAGCGTACTCAAACAGGTACAGGCCGATGACGGTCAATACAGCAGCGGCAGCGACCAACAGCGGAGCCGCGCCCGCGCTGAAAGCAGCGGCGATCACTAACAACAGCGGCAGGATGTGGCCCAGACCAATGGCTCCGGCCCAGAAGTGGTTCTT
>JAGRBY010001445.1 GCA_020433835.1 Anaerolineae bacterium
CGCTTGGCTAATTACATCGTCACCCTGCGTAAAGAACTCACCCGGCTCAGCCGGGCCTGCGGCGTGCCGCACCCCAGCCTGGTTACGCCCGACCACTTCGAAATTCTCGATGGCTGGTACAGCGCAACCACGGTTGATCAGTTATTTCACTATCCACCGGAGATTAGGCAGCCCTCGCTGAAGGATCGACTGGCTATTGAGGAGTTGATGCTATCTGCTACCACCTTAAATTAAGACGTGGAGATGGGGAGATAAGGAGATTGGCCTTACAATCTCCTTATCTCTAATCTCCACCTCCTGCCCACTTGCGGTTAAAGATTTTCTACTTGCCCTTCTTGGTAAACTTCTCTAAAACCCACAAGCAGGCCAGTTTAGTAGCCCCTAATTCGTGAAAGTAACGGTTGCGTTTTTCGCTTGACTTTATCGCCGACAGCTTCTGGCTGCTCATCCCAATGCTTTCGGCAAAAGCCTTCTGCGAAATCCCTTTCTTCTTTAACGCTTGGATTAACTCATCCAGAGTCACGCTGCGTAAATACTCCGGCAGATCGGCTAACGCTTCGACCTCT
>JAGRBY010001446.1 GCA_020433835.1 Anaerolineae bacterium
CATACCCGGCGCTGGTGACATAGCCGAGCTTCTGATCGCCGTCTAAAATCGGCTCTTTGCCGAGCACCACCGCCTCAGGATCGTCGAGGGTCATGCAGCAAATCTTGCGGGTAAGGCCTGCTTCTTTGATGGCGAGCAGCGCCTCGCGCCCCAAAAAATCGCCCTTTTTGAAGCGAACCGTCCACGACAAACCGGCCTCATAGGGGTTGTACTCGGTGTGGATGTCGGCTCCCCACGAGCGATAGCCTTTCTCCAGCCGCAGCGAGTCGAACGCGCCCAATCCACCAACAAGGATGCCGTGCTCCTGTCCGGCTTGCCACAGCGTATCCCACAGATACAGCCCGTACTCGGTACGGGTGTAGATTTCCCACCCCAATTCACCTACGTATGAGACACGCAGCGCAAAGGCCGGCACCGGCCCGATGTTGATTTCCTGCGCGGTGAAATAGCCAAAGGCTTCGTTCGATACATCATCGTCACAAACGGCTTGCAGCACCGTCCGCGCCTTTGGCCCCCACAGTCCGAGGGCGCAGTATTGCGAGGTGATATCGGTAATGTGCACCGA
>JAGRBY010001447.1 GCA_020433835.1 Anaerolineae bacterium
ATCGGCTCGTATTTGGCAAAGATGGGATCGAGCGAGGTGTTGCGGGCGATGCTCTTGAGCGTGATGTGCGGTACTGTCTTGCACGCAAAGGTGGCCTTGCCCGAAATTTGGCCGGTCGGGTCGGTCAGCCAGGTACCGTTAGGATTGCGGGCCACGTCTTCCGCGCTCAACGGGCGCAGTCGGTGATAATCGAACTTGGCGGTCAGCAGCCGGTGCTTGGCCAGGGCCAGTGCCACACGGCTGGAATCACAGGTGATCCAGCGCCGCCCCCACTGCTCGGCCACATACGCCGTCGTCCCACTTCCGCACGTTGGCTCTAAAACCAAATCGCCGGGGTCGGTGGTCATTAGGAGGCAGCGAGAAATGACGCTAGTTGCTGTTTGAACAATATAGATTTTCGGATCACTGCGGCTGGTTATTCCACCTCCAGTATCGGTCCAGAAGTTTGTCAGTTGAAGGGCCGGTGAGTCGTGGAAAAACTTCTTGTAGCTTATGGTGTCACCAGTAACCAAAATACGTTCAGCATTCGCGACACGCCTTAGTCCTTCTTCATTCGTTCGCCATC
>JAGRBY010001448.1 GCA_020433835.1 Anaerolineae bacterium
TCACAACGTGCTGCGGCGGGTGCTCAACCAGACCAAGCTGGCCACCGAGCTGGGCATCGACGACGGCACGGCCATTGGCATGGGGCTGGCCAACGCCGCGGGCATGCTGCGCGATTCCCAGGCCAAGAGCAAGGTCGTGATTCTGCTCACCGACGGCGTCAACAACTCGGGCCAGATCGATCCCCTCACCGCGGCCGACGCGGCGGCCACACTGGGCATCCGCGTCTACACCATCGGCATGGGCCGGCCCGGTCGCGTGCCGGTGCCCGTCACCGATGCGTGGGGGCGCTCGTCGGTCATGCTCCAGGAGAGCCAACTGGACGAGACGACGTTGCAGGCCATCGCCGACAAGACGGACGGCGTCTACTTCCGCGCCGAAGACACGGCCGGTCTGCGCCAGATCTACGACGAGATCAACTCCATGGAGAAGTCGCAGATCGAAATTGAAACCTACACCAACGCCCGGGAGTTAGTGGGATGGGTGCTGGTGCCGAGTCTGGCGTTGCTGCTGGTGGAGATGTTCCTGCGCCAGACGCTGCTGCGTACCATTCCGTGAGGATCTGA
>JAGRBY010001449.1 GCA_020433835.1 Anaerolineae bacterium
ATCAGCAGCGTTTTGAAATGACATTCTTGCATATAGGCCAATTCGGACGGCTCAATATCCGGCTGATTGATCGCCATCTGCTGGGGCGTGCGCTCAACCAGAACTTGTTTGGTGAGCGGGAAATCAGCCAGCGGAAATGTACAACTCATGTGGCTGTCATTTTCCCAAGCCGGGGGGCCAACTTCAAATATGATCGTAATGGTATTGACTACCGAGTTCCATTCGTAGATAACGCAGCCGGTGACTTTCAACAACTTAATCATTTCCCCGGCCACCGTGCCCAAGACAGCTTCAAGCTCTAAACTCGAACTGATGGCGGCAACGGCGGCTTGAACGGTTAGCAGTTGTTGGTTACGTTGCATCAGTTCTGCTTCAGTATGCTTATGTTCAAACTCTAAGGCTTCTAATTCGGCTACTCGGCGGCGCAGTTTTACCAACTCATCGATAAGTTGTTCCTTCGTACTGTCCCGTTCACTTACGTTTTTCACACTGGACTCCGTGGTTAGATCACCGTTGATGTAGTTCAATTATAACACACTCAATAATTCAAACTACCCCTTCTTT
>JAGRBY010000144.1 GCA_020433835.1 Anaerolineae bacterium
AAAGGCCGCAAAGTTTTTTATCTATTTTTCTTAGCGAACTTTGCGCCTTGGCGGTTCGTTTTCTTGCTCAAAATGCAAGAAGTCATTTGGTTAGATGCTATTGGATTTCAACAAAAGGATACCATGCAGTATAATCCCCTTGGGAGATGCCGCAATGTTTTTACATATCACACAAGCAACCTACCTAGAAGCGTACAAGTTACGACTAATCTTTGACAACGACACGGTCAAAGACGTAGACCTCCAAGAAGAACTCTATGGCGAAGTCTTTGAACCGCTCAAAGATGTAGAACTTTTTAAGCAAGTGATTGTTAGTCCTGATACAAACACCATCGAATGGCCCACCGGAGCAGATTTCGCCCCTGAGTTTTTATTCGAGATGGGCCGGGAAATAAAGTCTGTGCCATCGGAGACAGTCAACATCTCCTAAGTCCATTTTAGGGCAGTTTCACCGACAGACAGACAATTTACCGAACCCTATTATTCAACTAATCTCCGATAGGAAATACCGATGACCATCGATTATTCTCCACTATACCAAGAAATCACACGCCGAATTGTAGAGGCTGCTGACCCGGTTAAGGTTATATTATTTGGCTCCCAGGCGCGAGGCACCGCCCACACCGGCAGTGATTTAGATTTGTTGGTCATCGAACGTGATCCGGTTTCAACCTATCAAGAAGCCATCCGGCTGCGGCGGCTATTACGCGATTTAGATATCCCCATCGACATTATTGTTATTGAGCAATCTTTTGCCGAGCGGTATGGTGATATTCCGGGGTCGGTCCTTTATCCTGCGCTTCAAGAAGGTACAGTTCTTCATGGATGATTCCCGCGCAACGCGTCAGCAAGAATTGGCCCGCTTGTTACTGCAAAAGGCTCGCCAAGATTTAGATTTGGTTGTGAGTGTAGCCGACATTGAGACTGTAGCCGATGAAATTGTTGGCTTCCACATCCAGCAAGCCCTTGAAAAAGCTATTAAGTCAGCGTTAACCCGGTTGGGAGTCCAATACGAGTTTACACATGACCTTGCGGTACTTTATCGACAGGCTGAAAATAGCGGGCTAACGTTGCCGGCTTCTATTGACGCTGTAGAAGAATTAACTATATTCGCTGTTCAGTTTCGATACTTGTTGTTTCAGGACGAAGTCGGTTTTGACCGCAATGCCGGTTTATCTTTAGCGGAGACGTTTATTGAATGGGCTGACGCAGTTGTTGAGTTCTGAAAGCAAATAGGTTACACTCTGTTTTATTAGAAGATTTTATTTGAGATTGGTACAGAAGAATTATGGCAACATATACGGTTACATTGGATTTACCCGAGTCGCTTTATCAGCAGTTAAGTCGTCGTAGTCAACAATTCCAGCACTCGCTTGAGGAGGAGTTATTGGCGATACTGACGATGAAAATGCGTTCTTCTGAAACCGCAGACCATCTACCATCGGCTTACAGTGAGGTGATCGAATTTTTAGGGCATGGCGCAACACCGCAAGAAATTGCTGAGTTTCGCCTCTCTGCCACAGCCAAGGCGCGAGCCAGTGCGTTGCTCAACAAAAATAAAGAAGGCACCTTGACCCCGTCTGAAGAGGCCGAACTCGACTCGTATGTCGAATTAGAAGCGTTTATAGGGCTTCTTAAAGTTCAGGCGCTCCGACAATTACAAGGAACTAACCCCTCTCTTTAATCCCCGTCGACAACCCTGGACTGACCATTTTATTCTCGAAGACGCACGCATTGTCCCTTTGACCGCCATCGGGCGCGTGACCGTTATGGTGCTGCGCTAAAATACGGAGCCACGTATTCGACGCCGTGAAGGGTTAATGGCACTGGGTCGATACCCCGGTTAACGGCCAGCCTCGGAATTATCCTCCGTCTACACCTGACTCTATCAATCCGTCCGCAGCACCAAGTGGAATAATAAAAATACCTTTCGATCAGATAGTCCAAGACCTCAGAGCATCACACCACGAGCGCGATCACAAAGTCGGGTGCATCGGAAAGGATGATCGACTGCTCGATCATACGGTCAAACGCGCCGGGCCATACGATCGACTGCGCGATCATACGGTCGAACGCGCCGGGCCATACGATCGACTGCTCGATCAGACCTGCCGAGATAAACGGGACATATGATCACGTGCAAGATCAGACGTTCCGAGATAAACGGACATACGATCACGTGCACGATCAGACCTGCCGAGATAAACGGACATACGATCGACTGCGTGATCAGACGGTCGAACGCACCGGAAGGTTTGATCGCGCAGCGGATTGCCTTATCCGTAGCGGATGGTGTAAAAAACAGGATGCATCAGGCAATACCGATTATCGTCGGTTGAGGAAGTTGCTTTGTTGCCTAGCTCTGGCGAATAGGGGAAGCGTTCGCAGCGGTGAGGGGGTTACTGCGGGTGAGGATTGGGCCTTCTTTGGAAGCACTGAGCCACTGATGAGGATGAAGGCACTGAAGGGGGATTGTTTTCAGTGGTTTCAGGTTAATCAGTGCATCAGTGTTTCAACCCATTATCCAGAGATTCAGAGTCAAATGGGGGAGACCGCCACCCGAACCCCGTAGTAGCCGTACCCGTAGTTCGTGGGGTTCCTGAGGCGCACGGCGCAGCGGACCTTCTCCACAATATGGCTCCACGACCCGCCCCGCAGCACACGGTCTCCTTTCTGCTTTAAGTAAGCCTCCGTCCATTCGTCCTGCACCTGAAACGAATAAGCTTTCTCCTGCCACACCGTACTGCACCACTCCCAGACATTACCGCTCATATCAACGCAGCCGTAAGGGCTGTCTCCATAGGGAGAATACTTTCCAACCGGCGTCGTCCACCTAACTCTGCCGCCAAAGTTACATAACCTGTCTGTCGGCAGTTCATTGCCCCACGGATAAAGGCGACCGTCTGTACCGCGAGCCGCTTTTTCCCACTCAGCTTCTGTCGGCAAGCGCACCATCTTGCCGCTCTCCTGGCTCAGCCAGCGGCAAAAGGTTACCGCATCATCCCAGGAAACGTAGTTGGCCGGGTGGTTGTCGCCGTCCATAGGGTATTTACCATTATTCCATGTTGAGCCAGCTTTATGTCCGGTTGCGGTCACGAAAGCCATAAACTGAGCATTCGTCACCGGGTATTTGCCAATGAAATAGTCGGGCAGATGGAGTCGATGCTGCGGCTGCTCATTTTTTTGGGCAGCCTTATCCTTTTTCGGATCGCTGCCCATTAGAAACTCGCCGGCGGGAATGCGTATAAGCTCTAACTCAAAGTTGAGGCGAGGGATGACGATTTTAGCCTGGTTGTCGCCGGTTTGGATAAAGTTAGGTGCCGGGAGCGCCGGAGCGGTAATGGGGGTTGACCGGGCCGCCGGTTCAACTTTCGGGGGGGGCGGCTCATCCGGGGGCGGCACATTGCGCTCGGCGTGGAGTTGGCGTACCACCTGGTCAATGGCTTCGGCGGCGTTGTCAAAGGCTTGATCGCGGTTGGGCCAGAGGGTAATAGGTCGGGCATCTTTGGGTAATGCTTGAAACTTAGCGAAGGGCGTACGCTGCCAGCGGCAGGGGCGCAAAATCACCGGGACCACCACCGCCTCGCCTCTTTCGTGACGGGCCAGCGCCTTGCGCATCTCGACATCGTAGCAGTAGTCGGAGGCAATGAAGTTGGGGCTAACCAGCAGCAGGATAATATCCGCCGTGTGCAGGTGGTGGTCGATAGCTTGCTGCCATTCCTCACCGGCGCTGATGTTGCCGTCGTACCAGCCCTCAATGAGGTCGCTCCGGCGTAAAAAGGCCAGGTGCATATCCAGTTCATCGCGCAGCGCTTGGTCGGCGCGGGCGTAGGCAAAGAAGATTTTGAGCGGTTTGGGCATCGTAAGTCTCTTGGGCAAAACAAACCTGACAGGTTTTCTAACCAGACTTGTCCCCAAAATCATATTCCAATCGGAAAGGTTCGTAATCGCCAACAATACTTCGGAAACCTGTCAGGTTTTGCCGCACAGTCGGTTACGCTGATTGTACTCTTTACGCCGCTTATTTGTCAATGGGAAAGTTAGGGGGATGGTTAGTTTGTTTGTTGGTTGGTTGGTTGGGAAACAACTATCAAACCAGCTAACTAATAGACAAAACGGATAAAAGACGTGCAATCTAGCTCCGTCACTCCCGCATGCTTCCCCGCCTACGCGGGGACAAGCTTAGCGGGAGTCCACGTCTAAAGAGCCTGCTGGATGCCCGATAAAGACATTCGGGCATGACGTAATGCCTTTCATTGTACGATGTTTATCTGACTTATCAATAACTATCAAACCGTCAAACCAACCCAGCCATATCTTCAAGCAAGGCCTTGGCTTCTTTCAAGTCGGCTGTATCGAAACCTTCGGTGAATTGGTTGTAGATTTCGGCCAGCATCTGCTGCGCTTGCTTTTTCTGGCCCTGCCCAAGCCATAGGAGGCTTAGGTTCAAGACAGCTCGCAGTTCCAGCGATTTGGCCTGCTGCCGGCGGGCAATCATCAGCGCCTGCTCAAAGCTGGCTTCGACCTCGCTATCGGCCTTGTTCTGGCGCAGCCATAGTGCGCCTTGTAAGCGGTATAACTCGGCTGTGGCCCAGTGTTCGCCGCTGCTGTTGGCAATAGACAGCGCCTCGGTGACGATCTCGAGGCCGCTTTCGATTTGGTCCACGATGCAATAGGCTTCGCCCAACAGGCGCATAAAAAACGGTCGGGCCAAGGTAGCGCCCGTCGCTTGCCAGTCGGATAACGCCTGGCGCATCTGCTGAAGTTCGTTCGCGCCTTGTCCCCGATGCTGGATGAGCGCCCAGCCTTGCAGAAGTTTGCCAAATTCTCGCCATTGCGCAAAGCCGCCTTTATCTGAAATCTCCAAGACCATTTCGGCCTGGGCCTGGGCTACGGGGTACTCCCTGCGGAAGTAATGAAGCACTGCGGCAAAGCTGTGGGCGAAGGCTTGGTTGAAGGGATTTTCTAGCTTGTCGACCAGCGCCAGCACCACCTGGCTTCGTTTCAAAGCCTGATCCGGATAGCCCAGATACCACAGGGCCAACGCGGAATAAGACATCGATGTTATGCCTGGATCGTGACCGTAAAGGAGAGCTTCGTCCGGCCCCTGGCGTTGGGCGGTGTACTGGGCAATACCCTGCTCGAGGTGCTCTTGGGCCGATGTAAATTCGCCCTGAACCATGAGGGTATTCCCCATGGCCCGGTGGGCATGCACAGAAACCAACGGATCCTGAACGCTTTGCGCCAGGCTCAGGAGCTGTTCGCCAAGTGCCAGCGCTTGCGTCAACGGCCCCCGTACGAAATAATAAACCCACAACCCTACGAGCACTTTGACGACTTCCGGAGATTCCGCTGCATACGCATGTTGGCAAAGTTCGTGAGCGCGGGCATAGGTCCGTTCTACTTCGGGGGCGGCATAGCCCCTCAAGGCAATTAAGGTCGCCCCCAATCTGATTCGCAAGGTCAGTTCTTGCTGCACGCGTTCAGGTGTCTCGGGCAGAGTCATCAACAGCGCTAGCGCCTTCTCGAAATGAGTGCTTGCTTCTTCATAGGCCGATAGCTGTAGGGCTTGCTGTCCTGCCCGGCTTAAGTAGGTAATAGCCTTGGGCGTAAACTCGGCTTTTTGAAAATGGTGGGCGAGCTGCACGACAACAGCCTCGATCTGATCGGCGCAGAGTTGCTCTAGGGCCGTGCCAACTTGTTCGTGATAAAGCAGTTGCTCGACAGTATCAAGGCTCTGGTAGAGATAATGCTGGAATAAGTTATGCCGGAAACCATAGTGAGACAACCGCTGGCCGCTAGGCTGCAAACGCCGACTGGCCTCGGCCTCGACCAAGCGATGTTGTTTATCGAGACTGCCGCTCAAGGTCCGCACCATCGTCACATCATCAACCCTGCGCACCTGGGCCACAACTTCGGCTACAAAACGCTCGCCATCAACGCTGGCTACTTTCAACGTCTCTTGCAAGTTCGCCGGCAAGCGGCCAAGCCGCTCCTGTATCACGCCTTCAACCTGGGCCGGGAGCATCTCCCAAGCCAAGGTCGGGCCTTCGAGCCACTCGCCGGTCTTGGTGTCTTGGATGAGATAGCCCCGTTGTTTGAGATGGTCCAGAATCTCGACGGTGAACAGGGCATGCCCCTGGGTGTGCCGGTGCAGCGCTTCTCGAAACTGAGAGTTCAACCGGTTCGGCTCCATATCCACAATGGCGTCAACAAAGCGCCGATCGGCCCGCTGGCGAAGGTCGATCCGAATTGAGCCGAAGTCACGCTGCAGTTCATTAGCAACCCCTTCCAACGCATGGCGTTCACCCGCCGGTCCCGGAACCAGGTCGGTTGGGCGGTACAATCCGATAATAAGAACCTGGGTGTCCATCAGCCGCTTAGCCAGATGAAACAGCAAACTAATGGACCCGCTATCAGCCCAATGCAGATCATCCAGCACCAGCAAAAGTGGCCCGTGGCGGGCAATCGCCCGCAGCACGTTGGTAGCTTGCTCGCGCAGGAATTCCCGCGAAGGCGGGGGCATCTGTCGGGCGGCCAATGCTTCTAATTCGGCCACGGGTTGACCGGCCTTTTTCACCCGTTCAATCATAACCCGACTGGGGATGAACGTGTCGATTAAGTTTGGGCCTTCATATACCAGGGCTTGAACCACAGATGGCAGTAAACGACGGAGGCGCGGCGCGTGGTGCCGGACAACCGCTGTTGTGCCCCATCGCGTTTCCAGATCATTGGTTAGCAAAGCCAGGATTTCACGAAAGGGTAAGTAGGGATCACCGCCTCCGGTATCGGAATTACAGTTGCCCCCGGCCACAACCAGGTTGGGATGCCGTTGTGCGGCCCGCCAGGCGAATTCTTCAACCAAAGCCGTTTTGCCACTGCCGGCTACACCGGTGACGAAAACGACCCGCCCCTGCTGCTTCTCCAGCACCCCTTGCAGAAAACTGTCTAATTGCGCCAACTCCTCCTCACGAGCGACGAAGAGAGCTTTTTCTACATCGGCCAGATTGTCTTTTGGGGCGAGAATTGTTGAATGAAATGGGCGTGTTTCAATGGGGGGGGTAGGTAAAAAGAGTTCATCACATACCTTTTCCGGCGCAGGATGGCCTGCACTCTGTAAGAATTCTTCGAGCCAGGAGCGCTCTACTTGGGCCCGTTTACCTATCTGACGGGCCAAATTTTCTATATCAGAAAATCTGCTGGGAATATGTCCCTTGCGCCAATACTCAATCGACGCTCCCCCCTTTTTATCGAGAGCATAGCCCAATTCGTCCTGAATGGTTTGTATATTTTTGGACTCCGCAATACGGATTTTATAAATCCCTTCAGTCAATAACGTAGCAAACTTTTCCGCTGACATTACTATCTGCCTCTCAAATCTCGAAATAGACTCCGGCCCTCGTTCCTGTCTATCGGAACGACCATTGAATACAATAGGTTCCACAAATCGAAGCTCTAGAGGCATTGGAAACAAAAGTTTTTAGGCTGTGACGGTAGGACGCTGGAGTAAAGGTTCCTTAAGATTATCTCATTTTCTAACATTTCGTCAATTATGGGCAGGGTAAAGTGTTAGGAGGGGCCATGACTCTAAAAATGGTATCAAGCCAGATACAAAACAACATTTTCCACAATTACTCAGCGACGCCATTAACTCCCCATAACTACCAACCCTATTCTCATACAAACAAAAACAAAAAAGCTTAGATGATCGTACTTTATCATCTAAGCCAGTTACCTCAATCTCGCCGAGAACCTTGCTGATTCTCGTCGAAAACGAGAGCGATTCTCGGCGAGAATGAGTTGTATTCTCGTCGAGAATGGGATTTAATCGATTAGTATAAAGCGGGTATCGCCACTGCTGCATCATAATACTACTTAACGATATCGCAAAAACAGGAATTTGTCACCCTCAGCCGCTCTTTTTATAGCGGTTTTGGCGCAGTAGGATGGCATACATACCTCTACTTAAATCAATACCATTATGGAATAAAGGAGGATGCCTAAGGCAAATAGGGATAAACATCTTTCCATTCGGGCTTCGTTACTTCAACACATCATACCGAAAACAATCGACCGTATGATCCTGCACCATCCCGGTAGCCTGCATAAAGGCGTAGCAGATGGTCGGGCCGACGAAGTTGAAGCCGCGTTTGCGGAGATCTTTGCTCATCGCAGTCGACTCGGGGGTTTTGGCGGGGATGTCGGAGAGGGACGCTCTGGCGTTTTGAATTGGTTGACCGCCGACAAACTGCCAGATATAGGCATCGAACGATCCGAATGCTTCTTGGATTGCCAGAAAGGCTTTGGCGTTTTGCACCGTCGCCTCGACCTTGCGTCGATTACGGACGATGCCGGGGTTGGTGAGCAGTTCTTCAATTGTGGCGGAGTCGTAGCCGGCCACGGTTTCAATATCAAAGTTGTCGAAGGCCAGCCGGTAGTTGTCGCGTTTGCGGAGAATGGTGATCCAGCTTAGTCCGGCTTGAGCGCCTTCCAGAATCAGCATTTCAAAGAGGTGTTGGTCATCATGGACGGGTACGCCCCACTCGTCATCGTGATAAGCAATATAGAGCGGGTCGTCGCTAACCCAACCACAACGAATTTTCATGATAAAAATACCACTCCTAAAGCAATCATCGAGACCAGCGCCGATATGCCCAGCAAGATGGCGATGATCGGCCACGGCCCCCAGACAAGCCCTCGTTTGGGCGTCGAGCGCATGGCGGTCGTTACTCGGCCGGATTTGAAAGATACGATATCAGTGGCAGCGTCGTTATAAAGCCACTGCTCATCACCTGTCTCCAGACGCCGCACCGCTTGCGGTTCGCCCCAGGCCAGCCGCACCATCTCGGGCGTCATCTCCGGCTCGACGTGCTGCTCAATCAGCCGGCGGCAGAGTGCTTCGCCCCAAATATCGCGCTGCTGCCAGATGCGGTCGACCCGCTTGGCGCTTTCAATTTCGCCGCGGGGTCGGAGCATCCACCAGACAACCGCCGCGAATGAGCCGATGCTAATCGGCGTTAGTACAGCCATTAAAATCCAGAAAACAGTTTCGCCTGTGCCCATATTATCTCACCAACCACCTATTTTAGACCTAAACGCGGGAAAGCGACAGTTTTGCGTAGGCTTTGCAGCAAGTTAGCATAGAATAGAAGTCAAGTAACAACGGAGGATTACAGTTATAATGATGACAGTTACATATGAAATGTAACCTCTTCTCCTCCTTTTGAAAAAGCCGGGATTGGTCACCCCGGTTTTTTCAATTTTAAACGCCTTCCACGGTCCACAGATAGACACAGATATTCACTGATATAATCAAAATGATGATAAAAATCTGTGGCAGTCTGTGTTCATCTGTGGACTAGCAAATTCTTTCCGCCTAACAGCTTCTTAGACAGGTTGGAGCGAACTGTTTTTGACCAGCAGCGTTTTAATGGCGTGTGCCAGGTGGGTAATGCCGGTTTCGATTTTGGCCTCGTCGGAGTTGGAGAAGTTGAGCCGCAGCGTATTCTCGCCGCCGCCGTCGACATAGAACGGTTGGCCGGGGACAAAGACAACTTTTAGCTTGGCGGCCTCTTCAAAAAGCTCCAGCGATGACACGCCCTCCGGCAGTGTGACCCACAGGAACATGCCACCTTCGGGCCGGATGAAGGTTACTTCGGGCGGAAACAGTTCGTCCATCAGATTCGTCATCAAATCACACTGCTTTTTGTAGGCCGCTTTGATGGTTGCCAGATGGGCATCGAGGTCATTATCCTGAAGATATTGAGCCACAATGCACTGCGACAGATAGTTCGAGTGGAGATCGGCGGCTTGCTTGGCGATGATAAATTTGTCCATGAACTCCGGCCTGGCGCAGATCCAGCCCAACCGCACGCCGGGGGCAACCACTTTGGCAAACGATCCCAACAGAATGGTGTTATCCCCCAAATAGGTTTTCATCGATGGTAAATCTTGGCCGGCAAAGCGCAGCTCACCGTAGGGGTTATCTTCGATAAAAATGGTATCGCGCCCATGAAGCAGTTCGGCAGTTCTGCGGCGGGTGGGTTCGCTGTAGGTTACGCCGGAAGGATTTTGAAAATTCGGCACCGAATAAAACAGCTTGGGATTGTGGGCTTGCAGTGTTGTCGCCAAAACCTCTAAGTCGATGCCGTCATCCAGCAGCGGTACCGGCAAAAACTCCGGCTCGTACATGGCAAAGGCCTGGATCGCGCCCAGATAGCCGGGGCGTTCCATGATCATCGTGTCACCTTTATTCAAAAAAATCTTACCGATGAGATCCAACCCCTGCTGCGATCCGTTGGTAATAAGAATATCATCGGGCGATACCGCCAACCCTTTTTGCGCGTATCGGGCCGCGATGAATTCGCGCAGTGGCCCATGGCCTTCGGTAGTGCTGTATTGCAGCATATGCCGCCCCTGCTCGGCCAGAGCTTTGGTCGACGCTGCCGCCAGTTCCTCCACCGGAAAGAAATCAGGGTTAGGCAACCCTCCGGCAAATGAGATGGTCTCTGAGTCTTGCGTGACTTTCAAG
Organism: Anaerolineae bacterium; assembly: GCA_020433835.1. The sequence goes on from JAGRBY010000144.1 coordinate 10,532, forward strand.
ATTTCTCGAATAAATGATTTTTGGGTGTTGTGCATTCTATCTGCAAAGTGATGATCCATTGTGTTACCTCCGCTGGTAAATAGCCTTTAGTATAGCGCAGCCTGGCTTAATCGAACAGACCCAATCGCCCTCGATTTGATCGGGCCAATGTATTTTAACGTGGGACGTAGGACGTGGAATGTAATATTTACGTCCTACAATCCCACGTTCTACGCATCATCTTCATCATTGGCCTACTACAGTCATATGTTGCGTAGTACGTCCTTACAAAACTACGCAAGATGGCGTACTTCAAAATCACCGTCTTTAAGCCTACCGCAAATCAGCAGACAAGCGGATCACAAACACGGGAGAGTTTGCTATACTGGTACCATAATCAATTATGAGTGAGGTATCCAACAATGACCCGACTAAAATCAATTTTGACCAGCAGTCTTTTAACCTTAACCCTTTGTGTTACGATCCTAACGACAGCCTTTGTGCTGAGCGATATGAATCCTATCCAGGCAGATGCCGCCGGCAGTGATGTGGCGATTGCCGCCACAGAAAATACAGAGTACCTACCTTTAACCAGTGCGCCGCTGCAGCGTGATATTACCAGCCAGCGCTTTGCTCCTCTGGTCGGCGCACCGTAATGCTTTTTCTATCTTACTAAATATCGAGAACGGCCAACTCGTGCGGGTTGGCCGTTTTTGCTTTGGAGTCGGACAGTAGAACAAGTCGCCGACTTGTTTCAATCCGAACAAATCAGCGATTTATTCTACAGAACTATTTCCCGAGGAACAACCCCATGCCTTCACCCATCTGGCCATACCAAACCACCGGCGAATCATACTTACCGCCCGTCATCTTCTTACACGGATTTATGGGCAGCGGAACCGATTGGCTGCCGATTGCGAAAAATCTGGCCACGCAATACTACGGCATCTTGCCCGATCTGCCGGGCCACGGCTGGAACACAGATTTTCCCCTCACGCAGCCTATCAACTTCGATACCGTTGCCGACGGCCTCCGGCAGCTTATCGAGTATCTCAACCTCGCGCCGGTCACGTTAGTAGGCTATTCGATGGGCGGACGGATAGCCCTATACACGGCCATTCAATTTCCCGAACGTATCGCGTCGCTGGTTTTAGAAGGAGCCAACCCCGGCCTGGCCGATGAAGAAGATCGACAGGCACGCGCCACACTCGACGATCAACGAGCCGAGCAGTTGCAGGCGGAAGGCATCGACACTTTTGTTGATACATGGTACGCGATGGATCTCTTTCGCACGCTCCACACCGATCCGGCTCGTCTCGACGCTATGAAAAGCCGTCGCAAGAAAAATGATCCGCGCTGGGCAGCCAAAATCATTCGCGATCTCAGCCCCGGCCGTCAACCACCACTATGGGATCGATTGCATACCCTCGCGATGCCGACCCTGCTGCTGGCCGGTGCTCTCGACACCAAGTATACGGCGCTTATGAACAGGATGGGACAAAGCATTCCCCGCTCTGAGGTTACGATCGTGCCGAATGCCGGCCACAATGTTCATGTCGAACAACCTGAAGCATTCAGCCAATTGCTGACCAACTTTCTTCAAAGCAAGTAACCCGCTTACGCCGAACGCATCCATGCCAGGGCCGCAGCCACCAATGAGGCAGAACCCAACGGCAGCGCGTCCTCATCGATTCGAAAGGTGGGCGTGTGCACCGGATACACCTGCGACCACTGCGGATTACGAACGCCCAACCGTAAAAAACTACCCGGTGCACTTTGGGCCATAAAGCTAAAATCTTCGGCGGCCATAATTTTCTCAGCAATGACAACCTGTTCGTCACCCAATAAATTACGCATGGTTGACAGCATGACCTCTGCCGCGCCGTCATCATTCACCAAGGGCGGGTAGCCGGTGATGATGTTCAGATCAAAACGCCCCCCCAACGGCTCAATAATGCGACACGCCTGACGCAGTTCGTGATGCAGCAGCGCCCGATTTTCCGGCGTAAAGCTGCGAATTGTGCCGGTCATGGTTACGCTTCCGGCGATAATGTTGTCTTTCGTACCGCCGTTAATAGTACCGATGGTAACGACGCCCTCACCGATGGGATCGAGCCGACGGCTCACAATCTGATGGATCGCCTGAATAACCTGGGCCGCCAGGGCAATAGTGTCGATGCCCTGATGCGGGCGTGCCGCGTGGGCCGACTGGCCGTATAGGGTTAGCTCAAATTGATCGGCGCTGGCCATCATCGGGCCGGGCCGGGTGCCAACGGTGCCGACCGGCAATTCGGTATCGACGTGCAGACCAAAGACCGCATCCAATCCATCCAGTGCGCCTTCCTCAACCATGCGCATCCCGCCCGATTTGTTCTCCTCGTCCTGGCCTTCTTCGCTCGGTTGAAAAAGCAGACGTACCGTACCCGGCAGTTGGCCTTGGTCGGCTAAATCCTTCAAGAGGGTAGCCGCGCCTAACAGCATCGCCGTATGGGCATCATGGCCACAGGCATGCATGATGCCGGGGCGAGTGCTGTCGAAATCGGTGTGGTTCTGTTCGGTGATGGGCAGAGCGTCAATATCGGCTCGCAGCCCAACTACCGGGCCATCGCCGCCTTTGATAATGCCAACAACGCCGGTTTTGGCGACCTCGTTTTCCGCCTCGATGCCTAAATCAAACAGAGCCGCCATAATCAAAGCGGCGGTTCTTGTTTCGGTGAAACCTAACTCCGGATAGCGGTGAATTTGCCGCCGCCAGGAGCGAATTTTTTCGTGCAGTACCCTGGCCCGATCAAGAATGTCCGAGCTAGAACTATCATGCGTTTGTGCCATCTTGTTATCCTCTCTAAAAGAAAAAGTGTGCCGTA
>JAGRBY010001450.1 GCA_020433835.1 Anaerolineae bacterium
GGGTTAGGGGTAGGCGTTGCGCTGGGGGAAGGTTCGAGCGTTGACGTCGGAGACGGCGGGAGTGTTGGCGAGGGGGGTGATGAGGATAAGATTGGCGTTGATGTAAGGGATGGGGCGGTAGGAATTGGTGTGGTGGTGAATGTAGGGCTTGGCGCAGCCGATGGGCCTGAATCAGCGCAGCCGGTCAGGAGAATAATCAGCCCAAGCAGAATGTAAAAAGGCGTGGGTTTATGCGACATCCGAGTTTTCTTGTATAAAAAAAAGGGTTGGAGCATCAAAGCTCTGTTGTGATCGGATTTGACAAAGCAAGCTTTGTCGCTCTTCCGGAAATACATTGGTAGGGCAAACTTAAGTTTGCCTTACCAATATTTCCTTTGTAAATGTCGAGGTTCGTTGTAATCGTTTTAACGACACGGTTAAGGGCTAAGCAGCGACCTCGAAAATTTCCCAGGCGGCGTTCTTGGGCAACAGCGACCAGATTTCGGCGGCAGGATGTCCCTGGTAGCGAATCTTGAGTAGGGCAATTGGGAGTTTGTGGGTAAAGACAGCGACCGTACCACCT
>JAGRBY010001451.1 GCA_020433835.1 Anaerolineae bacterium
GGTTGAGAAAAGTTTCAATCCAGAGCGGCGATAACGTCGAAACATCGGCTGATTCAAAGTCGATGGGGTCGTCAGCATCGGCCAGACATTCACCAAAAGCGCTAAGCCCGCGCCGGTAGGCCACGGCTGTATTGGCGCTTTTACTCCGCTTGATTTGTTTAAGATAGCGTTCAATGGCGTCTTGTATGGTCATCACGGTGAAGGTTACAAACTTAAAACATTATGGTAAATAGTTTACCCCATATTATGTAAAAAGTAAACCTTATTCAAGTCAAATTTAGGTGATAACGGCATATTTGGCCCGGAAAAATTGCGATAGGGGATATTAATCGAGGTGACGCTTCGGGAATCACAAAGCTAGCTTTGTGATTCCCGAAAAAAGGATTTGGGCCGATTAGGGGTAAGGCGTAGAGTTTACCATCATTTACTCAATAAAGAGATTGACAAATCCCAGCCGAGCCAATGACGATGGGCTGGATTTAAGAGATGGGTGTCTGGGCTTCGAAAACCGGCATAAGCTGTTCCTTAGTCGATTTTTGAGCTTGCTCGCGGGCAGCTTTA
>JAGRBY010001452.1 GCA_020433835.1 Anaerolineae bacterium
GGCCTTCCCCGGAGCTTTTGGTTTTCTTGTCAGAGAACAATATCAATATCAAAGCCATTTAAGCGCAATGCTTCAACCTGAAGCAGAGGGAGTGGAACAAGTGGATTCCGCTCTTTTTATTTCCCCTCCACACCTCAAAATTTTCTCTATCGAGTTTTAAATAGTTGCCCCATCTTATCGATCTATCCTCTTGACCTTGTAAAATACTCTTAACGTGACTTTTACCTGACCTTAATATCAAGTTAATTCCACCTTTACTTCTGTGGTCTACCATGCTCAAGACCATCTTCTTCTCTATCTCCTCCTTTTGGGGTAGAGGTCAAAAACCTCTACCTCAAAATATTTTTTTATCGGAACGGTCTTATTAAGAATATTTAATGGCATCTTAACTCAACCTTAATACTGAGTTAAAGAGCCCTTTAAAGGTGCGTATTATCTTACCGGATACGTGGAAGTCATTTTGCATTCGCTTCGTTTGATGTGAAGTTGTTAAATTAAACATCACCTAAAATTTTCTATTGAATTAGTAAGGAGGAAAGGTTTAGTATGACTTGGAATAA
>JAGRBY010001453.1 GCA_020433835.1 Anaerolineae bacterium
CAATGTCGACGCCCAGCTCACCCCAGGGCAGCTCAGCCGGATTCCGAACCGCGTAGCTCTTCATCAGCTCGCCATCGATGTAGAGATCGCCATCGCGCGTCTCTACCTCACCCGGGAAGCGCCCGTAAGTTGAGTCATATTTCAGCAGATGCGCGTTCGTTTCCACATCCCAAAGATCATTGATAGCTTCGACGTCCAGAATGTCGCTATGGTTTTCACGGATCGCTTTTAGAACCTGGCGCCCAATGCGCCCAAATCCGTTAATACCCACTTTTATCGTCATGCAAAACTCCTTTTTGCGAATTACAAACCTCGATCCAGGATAGCCAGGACAGCCTGCGCCAGTTTGGCGCTATCATGCCGACCAGGTCTCTCCGGATCAACTAAATCTATAGTGGTAAGGTGAACATCCTGTGCAGGCACAGGGCGAACATAATTATAATGCAGATTTGCCGAGTTCGCTGGCTCGGCATAAACGGGTCGCACATTGCTGTTTGCCAGGGCTGTCAACAGACGGCTGGCGGGCAAGTATGCCGTGATGGCAGCCACATGCTCGGCTA
>JAGRBY010001454.1 GCA_020433835.1 Anaerolineae bacterium
GTCAACACGTTCGCTGTCCAGCGTAACTTCGTGGTTATCTAAGTTGGTGACGAGGTTGCCTAGCGATAAGATAGGGTTACGCTCAACAGAGTAAGCTTAATCGATACGAATGCCACGAATACCACTTATTACTATCGTTTTGATACGGGCATCAAGTTCGTCATCGGTCATAGATTTGAGCAGGAAATCGGTGACACCTAGTCTTAATCCTTTGAGTATCTCCTCATCTTCAAATTTGGATGTTTGGAGGATTATGATAGGTGTCTCCGTCATATCTCTCAAGCGTTGCAAAGTTTGCCAGCCATCTATACCAGGCATCATAATATCAATGAGTATCCCTTTGGGTTTGAGGGTTTGTATTTTGCGGAACCCTGTGACAACATTGTGCGCAAAGTGAACTTTATATCCCCACTTGTTTAGCAACGGTTGAACCCGCTTAAAGAACTGAACATCATGATCAATGATAACTATTTTGTCACGTATTCGTTCTTTAAAGAATAGGCTTATTGTTTCTCTGATCATCAACATAATCTTAACTCACCTGTCCGTCGACTGTTGG
>JAGRBY010001455.1 GCA_020433835.1 Anaerolineae bacterium
GTTGGTCGGCTCGTCGAGGAGCAGGACATTGGCGCTCGCCTCCATGAGCAGGGCGAGCTGGAGCTTGCGTTTCTGGCCCACGCTCAGCTTTGCCACCGGCTTGAGCAGGTCGGGGAAGGCGAAGAGGTGGTAGCTCATCAACTCGCCCTTGATCTCCTCCCATTCGCCGATGCGCCCCGCCGCGTAGGCTTCATAGAGCGTGCCGTCGGCGGGCAGCGACTCCTGCTCCTGGTCGAGATAGCCGACGACTGTGCTGGCCGCGGCGGTCACCGTGCCGGCATCGGGCTTGAGCCGGCCCGCCATCACCTTGAGCAGCGTGCTCTTGCCCGCGCCGTTTGGCCCGACGATGACGATGCGATCCTGCGCGCCGAGCGCCACCGTCACGTCGTCGAGGACGCGGCGGCCGTCGTAGGCGACCGTCACCTGCGAGACGGCCAGCGGCGTGCGGTTGACCAGCCGCGCCGGGTCGAAGTCGGGGTTGATGTGCAACGGCTGTGGCGGCTTGGGGATGGGGTCGGCCTCGATGCGGCGCAGGCGTTCCTCGGCAGCGCGCAAGTTG
>JAGRBY010001456.1 GCA_020433835.1 Anaerolineae bacterium
CTCGTCTGCGGCGCCTTCTCCTCGAGCCCTGAAAAATCGAAGGCCAGCGGCGCCGACTTTTTCCTGTCCGCCGAGCGCTGCTACGGCACCTTTGAGGAAATGATCAAGACGGAGGCCTCGCTGCCGGCTGACAAGCGCATGGACTTCGTCTCCATCGTCACGCCGAATCACATGCATTTCCCGGCGGCCAAACTCGCGCTCGAAAACGGCTTCCACGTGCTCTCTGACAAGCCCGCGACCTTCAATCTCGCCCAGGCCAAGGAACTCGCCGGCATCGTAAAGGCCTCCGGCAAGCTCTATGGTGTCACCTACAACTACACCGGCTACCCGATGATTCGCCAGGCGCGCCAGATGATCGAGCAGGGCAAGCTGGGCAAGATCCGCAAGGTCGTCGCTGAGTATCCGCAGGGCTGGCTTGCCACGATGCTGGAGAACACTGGTCAGAAACAGGCTTCTTGGCGCGTCGATCCCGCGATTTGTGGCGCCGCAGGGTGCATGGGGGACATCGGCACGCATGCGATCAATCTCGCCGAATATGTCACCGGCTTGCACATCAAGG
>JAGRBY010001457.1 GCA_020433835.1 Anaerolineae bacterium
ATGAATACTCTCACAGGCTAGATGAATCGCCGTTAGCGATGAAGAACAGGCGGTATCCACTGCCAGGCTCGGGCCGTGGAAGTCGCCGAAGTGCGAGACGCGGTTGGCAATGGACCAATAGGGGGAGTTAGCGATCAGTGGTTGACCCGGCTGCCACTGGCCAGCTTCGATTAGCGGATAGTTACCGTGCATCACCCCAACAAACACTCCAACCTCGCGACCATGACCGATCTGGGCGGCTGTCGCCAGTCCTCGCCGGGTATAAGCGGCATCTTCCAACGTTGCCCAGGCGATTTCCAGGAACAGGCGTTCCTGCGGATCCATGCCGCGCGCCTCACGGGGGGATATACCGAAAAACAGCGGATCGAATTGATCGACGCCGTTCAGGAATCCACCCCATTTGCTGTAGCTGCGGTCGCGGCGTTCGCCGGTGGCATCGAACCAGTCCCGCCAGTTCCAGCGCTCCGCCGGGACTTCGCTGATACTATCGCGTCCTTCCTGCAAATTTTCCCAGAACGCTGTTAGATCATCCGCGCCTGGATAGCGACCGGCCAGCCC
>JAGRBY010001458.1 GCA_020433835.1 Anaerolineae bacterium
GTCATCTTTTCAACACCGACGGCAATGACAATATCCTGCAAGCCGCTGGCTACACCAATATACGCCTGTCGAAAAGCCGCGGCCGCACTGGCGCAGGCCGCCTCAACTTTAACGGCTTCAATGCCACGCAGCCCGGCAAAATCGGCAATGAGGGCCCCCAGATGGGACTGGCCCGAAATTTCGCCGGACAGCATATTGCCGACATATAAAGCATCGGCCCGCTCAATGTTGGCATCCCGCATTGCGGCGGCCACGGCATCATAAGCCAGATGGCGTAGGCTGCGGTTCCAATGTTCGGTAACAGCTGTTTGTCCTATTCCTATAATCGATACGTCTCGCACGGTTCACTTCCTTATATGAAAACTGTAGTTATAGTCACGGGGTAATATGGCTGGTTCATCTAGTGCATTTTAAGTTTGTTTCGATAGCGCACGTAGGTGGCATAATCGATCTCGACCCGGCGATTGATATAATCTTGGGTGGTTGGAGCCAGATGTTGCTTCTCGGTGATTTTATCAGTTACGTTCAGAACAAAGGCATCGCTGCCTGCACCGGAGC
>JAGRBY010001459.1 GCA_020433835.1 Anaerolineae bacterium
TCGTCGTGGGGCTATTACACACCGAGCTTCTGGGATTGGGCGACCCTGGCTGGCACCCTTGGCCTCTTTGTGGCGCTGCTCTTTCTCTTTGTGCGTGTGTTGCCGATGATCTCGATCTTTGAGATGCGTGAATTGGTGACCGAGGTGGCGGAAGAGGAAGAGCGCAGGGAGCGGCAGGGGAAGACGAGATTGCGGCCGGCAGAGGGGGAGTAGGAAGAATCAATAATCAATAATCAATAATCAATTGTCAATTGCGAATTGTCAATGATAAATGGTGAATGGTGAATGAGTGGTCTACGCAACACGCAACACGCAAAGAGAAAATAGTCATGGCAAGTGATGAAACAATCGTCGGTCTGGTGGCCGAATTTGTCGATGAAAAAATGTTATTGGCGGCAACGCAGCGGGCCTATGGTGCTGGTTACCGCGCCATGGATGCCTTTACCCCCTACCCGGCCGAGGAGATTGCCGACGCGTTGCGCTTTCGGCGCACCCATGTGCCGCTCGTGGTGTTGACCGGTGGTCTGCTGGGCGGGCTAGGCGGCTTTGCCATGCAAT
>JAGRBY010000145.1 GCA_020433835.1 Anaerolineae bacterium
CATTATTATTCCGGCGCTCAACCTACCGGCGGTGATGGCCGGGCAGCGCCTATCGCCCATCGACAATAAAGATTTGAACCGTGTTTTTCCGGGGGCGTGGAACGGCACCACGACCCAGATTATCGCCCACTATATTCACGACGTTGTGCTGCCGCTGTGCGATGCCGTCATCGACCTGCACGCCGGCGGCTATTCGCTCAGTTTGATCCCGTATATGAGCATGCATTACCTGGATGATGAGACGCAAAATCAGCAGACATTCGCCGCGATGCAGGTTTTTGAAGCGCCGGTCAGTTTGATGATCAAGGAGATTAGCGGCGAGGGATTGCTGGATTACGCGGTCGAGCGGATGGGCAAAATCTTTCTGTGTGCCGAGGTCGGCAGCGCGGGCACGCTGTCGCCGACGGTGGTCAAGATGGCTGATACCGGTGTGCGCAACATGCTGAAACATTTCGGCATGTTGGAAGGCGAGATTATCACCCGCGAGGCGCAAGGGCTGCCGCCCAGCCGGTTGATGGAAGTACCCCGCGCCGAGAATTACCATATCGCCACGGCCGGTGGCATTTACGAGACCTTCTTTGAATTGGGCGATTGGATTGACGCCGACCAGCAGATTGGGCAAATTCATTTCCCGGAGAATCTCAGTTGGGAGCCGCAGCCGATCATCGCCCAAACGTCGGGCGTGCTGCTCTGTACGCGCGGCCCCGGCTATGTGGAGATCGGCGACAGTGTGGCGGTGCTGGCCCAGGATTTGGAGGCAGCGTAAACGGATCGCCGCTCTGCCCCACAACAGGGCAAGCTAGCCCTAGAAAAAAACTGTTCTAGCCCTAACAACATTCTGTTCTTGGGGCAAGAACAAAGCTTTCTTGCTCTAAGTTGGGAGCATGCCTGGGGCAAGGAAGAAGGTAACTTGCCCTTAGCACAGAGCTTAGTTGGCCCAAGGTAGGAGATGACTTGGCCCAGGGAAGAAGATTGGGGGGGGCAGACAAAGGGGTAACTTGGCCGCAAGAAAGATGAAGCGGGAGCATCAAAGTTTACTTTGATCCCAATACCAATGACAAAGCAAGCTTTGTCGCTCCTAGATTTTTATTGCCACTGTCGTCTCAGAGACTTTGAAAATAACAAAATTGATTAAGGATGCGCTTACTTTACTTCCAGCCTGTCTTTGAATACACCGGTTCGTAGATCGCGTGCGCCAAATACGGCGCGAACTTCTAGCCGGTAGAAGCCGGGCGGCAGATTGTCCGGTACGCGGAAGATAAGTTGGCCTCGGGTAGCCACACTTACGTGCTCTACCCTAATGGCACCGTTAGGTGACGGGCTGCTGCTATTAACGGGCACAATAAACAGACCCTGTTGGGGATCGTTTTGGTCAAAAGCCAGCCGCTCACCTTTGATGCGGGCCATGTGGGTGGGTGATAGCTCGGTGTTGGGCGCACTGCCTTCGAGGTTAAAGAACCATTCCAGCTTAGGCAGCGGCAGCGCACCCGGCTGCTTTTCTACCCGCACGCTTTGCGCTACCGTATCTTGAAAAGCGCGACTGGCGTTGATGCAGACCCGCACTTTATGGCGGCTGGAGTCAAATTGATCGTCCTGGTCGGTAAAGGTTCCCTTAATCGACAGCGACAGTTGGAACAAATCGGTATTGATGCGATCCCCTTCTATTATCCGCTTAACAATGGTGCGGCTGAAATCTTCAAACAGGGCCACCATATCGGCCGTAGTTAGGGATGAGTGACGAAACTCCATCTCCTGGATAATGTCTTCCAGATTGAGACTCTTGTAGGCTTCAACCGCCGCCCGATACGATTTATTGTCTTTAGCAAAGGTGTTGGGGATTAGCTTGTATTTGATTTTGTTAGCCATAATACGCCTCCAATAAGAACTGGTTATGGTGAATAGACAGTGAAGCCCGGTCGATGGTCATCACTTGTTATGTTAATACGATACCATATCGACCGTCTTATTGGATAGGGCCAAAAGTCACTAATTTCAAGGGCCATTGGTACTTTTTTTATGCCCGATGGTAACTAAACGCGGTTAGTGCCAAAATGACTCGGCGCGATCAGGAACCCAGCCAACCGGCCCACCGGCGGGATGACCGTTGAAGCCCGGTGTATCAGTCAGTGGGGTATATTCACCCCCTTCATAACGGTATAGGTTGGTGTTGCCGTCAACTTCTCGTGTAAAGATTAGGCCCAGGCTAGGGCGGCTGGCGGTGGGATGGTCTTCCGCCGCCTCGGCATCGAGGCCGGTGCTAAGGCTAACACGCTTGGTGGTTTTATCGTAAAGGTTATAGATAGAATGGATTTGCGGTAGCCCGGAACGGTCGGAGACGAAATAGAGCTGCCCTTCGCTGTTGGTGGCTGCGTTCTGATCCTCAGCCGGGTCTTCAACTACGGTGGTCAGCGAGATGGTGTGGGTGCCGGTTATCTGGCTGAGGCGGTAGAGGTCTTGGTTGCCGCTGCGGTCGCTGTTGAAGATGATCTCGCGCCCGTTCGGGAGCCAGACGGGCCGCCAGTCGCCGGCGGGGTTGTCGGTCAACCGGCGCAGGTCGCTGCCGTCGGGTCGGGTGATATAAATTTCGGGGTTGCCGTCGCGGGTGGAGACAAAGGCCAGCCAGCGGCCATCGGGCGACCAGGCCGGCAGCATATCAGCGGCGGGGTCGGTGGTTAGCTGCTGGAGGTCACAATCAAGCTCAGCTTCGGACGTGGCGCAATCGGTGCGAATAGAATAGAGATCCCAATTGCCGGTGCGGTTGCTTTGAAAGACCAGGTGGCTCCAGTCGGGTGCCCAGGCCGGATTCTCATCATCCGCCGGATGGTTCGTCACCCGCTGGGGGGTGTCATCGCGCATCACATAAATCTCGCGGTTGCCGTCGCGGTCGGAGGTAAAGGCAAAATCAGGCGGCTCCCACGGCTGCCAGCTCTGCCCGCCGTCAACACTGCGCAAAAATGTGGGCCAGGCGATGTTGCCCACTTGCAGCAGCAGGGTTTGGTCGTCAGCAAAATAGGGCGAGGGCAAGAAGGCGTTGATGTGCAAAGACTCGGTTGTAACCAGACTGCTAACCAACTGCCAGCTTTGCCCGCTATCATCGGAGCGATACAGTTCATCGCGGGTCTGGTTCGACTGGCTAAATAAGGTAAATATCGGCAGGCCGACACCGGGTAAAGGGAAAGTTTCTATCCGGGGAGTCGGACTATAACTGTATTTAGGTTGGCTCCATTTCTCAGGGAACGCTGTGAGGGAAGCAATGCCAACAGCCCGCGCGGCTGCGGTTTGGAGGGTGGCTAACCAGCCATTGCCAAAGAAATAAAGCCGCTCGCCGTCGGCTGAAATACGCATAGCGGTGGGGGTGCCGTCGGTAAAGGGGACAATGGCCCGGACGGTTAAATCCTGTCCGTCGAAAATCCAGAGGCCGCGATCTTGCAGTAAGTAAATCCAGTCAAGCTGGGGGTCGGTGGCCGGAGTACCAGAAACACCGGATATCTCCTGAAGAAGCTCACCCGTCAGGGTATGGGTGCGCAGTTGGGAGGGTAAATCGCCGCCGTTATAGGTAACCACAGAGACCAGTTGCTCTACTTGCGGCACCAAAGCCAGGTGCGTAACGTGGCCAAAGTATTGTTCGGCCCGGATAGTGTCGACCAATTCAAGGGTGTCGGCGTTAAAAATGGTAACGGAAGAGGTTGTACGCGGGCCGGAGCCGCCACTACTGAAAACAAAAAGCCGCCGATTGAGGGCATCCATGTGCAGATTGGACCAACTTCCGCCGCCTGCACCCCGCAGACCGCCGCGCAGCACCGATGTGGGCGGGCGTGTTAAATCGGCTAAATCGTAAGCCCAAACGTTATCGCCGTAATCGGGATCGCTATCAGGCCCGATGGTAAACAGCGTCCGGCCCGGATCGATGGCCATTGCGCCGCCTTGCTCCAGCCTGGTAATGAGGCTGAAATCATCGCGCTTGAGCACAAGCGTATAGCCCGGAACCAGGGTGCCGGCTGACTGGCGGGCCGGACTGCTTATCAAGATACGATCTGCGGTAACAGCCAGGAAGTATTGCCGGTTCGGCTCCGCTTCAACCAGAGGCTCTGATTGCACCAGCAGCGTCAGGCTGATGGGATCGAGCGCCGACAGACGGTAGTCATCGCCTAAAACGTAAACAGCCTCGGCGGTAACCGTCTGGGCTAAGGGATTGCCTAATGCCGGGTTGTCGATCAGCAGCAGGCTTGGCAGGGCCAGATCGGCTACGGCTATAGCGGGGGCCACGGTGGGGGTCAATGCCGTTGTGGCCGATAGCGGCGCTGTTGCGGTTAAGGCGGTGGTGATTTCTAAGGTTGCGGTAACCGTGGTGGTGGCTTGGCTAGAGGGCGCTATACGGGCTGTTTCTTCCGGCCAGAGCGTTTCCGAACGCACGGGGCGGGTGGCGGACGCGGCGTGGGCCTCGGTTGTTTGATGGTAAGCAACCGTCAATACCATCAGCAGTAAAGGAAATAGATAGCGATACGGCATGTGTCCCTCCTTTGAAAATAGCAGTTAGCGGTTAACAGTTAGCGGTTAGCAAAAGATTTTCATTCTCATTGCTGTTGCGCAGCTTCTGTCGCACTCCTCTGCAAATAGCAGTTAGCAGATAGCTGATAGCCGATAGCAAAAGATTTTCATTCTCGTTGCTGTTGCGCAGCTTGTGTCGCTCTCCTCAAGAGATTGTTGCCTGAGCCATTATGGGTCGGCAGTTAGTATACCACACCTGACCTCAGAAAGTAGCCGCCTGAATTTCAAGTGAAGGCGACAAGCAGCTCACCTTCACTTGAGGACAACCGGCAAATAGACATGGGCGGCCTCAAGCCACTCATACGCGCCGGCATCAGGGCTGAGTAACCGGGTATCACCGTTAAAATCGATGGGTGAACTGAGGCCGGGGTGTCCGGCATCGACCATCGCAACCGACGCCGTCGCCGGCATCAGGTTTGAGGTGCTGGTAAAGCCGGGGTTAACGGTTTGCGAGTTGGTTCCCCAGCCCAAGGCCTGCCAGGCGGTGAGATCGCCGACGCCATTAACCCATTCACCGGCGCTAAAACCACACACGTTGTAGTCAATTACCTTGTAATTGCCCGTAGCCAGCGGCAAATCAAAACAGTTCCAAGCGGCATCCGTGGCCGTTGCCTGAATACTGTTGCTAACCAGCGTATGGCCGCTGCCCTCGCTCAGGCGAATGGCAGTGCCGCCGATAGCCGCGATACTGTTGTTACGAACGTTTAGGCCGGTTGAAACAGCATCGCCCGCGCCGGGGGCCTTATCCGGCACGGCAATGGCCGTTACGCCAAAGCCCTGCTGATGGACAACAACGTTGTTTTCAACGGTGCAGCTAATACAAGCCGAGATCCCAATGGCCACATTGCCCACATTCTCCACCCGGTTGCCGCGAATGGTCACGTTGTTAAACGTTTCGGCGGTGCTGTAGCCGGTGGTGATCGAGATACCCCAACAGCCCTGGTTGGCTTTGCCCACATCCTCATGAACCCAGTTGCCTTCGATGAGCAGGTTGTTGAGCACGCCATGCCCCACCAGCGAGGTGCCGCCACAGTTGCCGCCTGTATCTAATGAAGAGCGGTACAACGCATTGTTGCGAATGGTGATGCTGCTGCCGTTGCTGATATAAATATTGTGGTCGAACACTGAGCCATCGCCGTTGTTTTCAAAGCGGCTGTTTTCGATGAGCAGAGTGTTGGCTCCGCCTAAAATGCCCTGGTGATCGCTGTTGGTGATATCGACATTGCGGATAGTAATGCGGTCGTTTTGGCCGTTGCATTGGGCATCGCCGCTGTTACAGGCATTGGCCCCGGCCAGATGAACACCGATGGCAAAGCCGTCCATGCTGATGTTGTCAATGAGCACATCGTTGACATCGTTGAAGAGAAAAAAGGCCCAACCGGCCGAGGTGCAGCCGGGGCAGCGCAAATCGAGGTTTTGGAAGATGTAACCGCCCTCGGCCAGAGCGCTACCGCCATTGGCCAGATCAAAGGCGTGATCATCGGTGGGCCGCGATAGAATGGGCCGGCTTTCATCGCCGGAGGCCCACGGTGGGGTGTAATCGGCTACAGTGCAGGGTTGGGCAGCAGTGCAGTTGGCGTTAACCCAGCGACCACTGCCACTGCCCAGATCGAACGCGCCGCCCCGGCAAAAACGAATTTCATCGCCGGGGGTGAGGCTGCTGTTAAAAAAGGTACGGGCCTGGCTGTAGTTTTGCCACGGGGCAGCGGGGTCGCTGCCGCTGTTGGCATCGCTGCCGGCCACGCAGTTGCCATCGGCACCGATCTGGCAATCGCACACGTAATACACATTACCGGCGGCCCGGCTGCTTTGCTGCGATAAGGTCAATAAGGAAACAGTCGTTATGCCTAAAGTAAGCACCATCATGATGGTTCGTTTCATACAATCCTCGCTTCGATGGCTAATTGTGATTATAGGTAACCGAGGCACCAGGTAAGTTTGTTTGGAGACTGGAGACTGTTAATGAGCAATTAAACAATCTGCAATCTCTCGTCTCTCATCTCCTAAATCGAAAAGGTAATTGTTGGACAGTTTCTAATAGACAAAACGGATAAAAGACATGCAATCCAGCTCCGTCACTCCCGCATGCTTTTAGCGGGAGTCCACGTCCAAAGAGCCTACGAGATGCCCGATAAAGACATTCGGGCATGACGTAATGCCTTTCATTGGTCGATGTTTATCTGACTTCTCTATAAGCACAATCTCCTTATCTTCCCATCGCCTGATCTCATAAAACTGTGTTCATCTACCTAGTGCGGCTCCATTACGCTTAATTCAGGCAGCCGGAGGTGTAGTTCAAAATAGCTGTCTCCCTGCACAATGATGGGGAAGGCAGAGTTCCAGTTAACCACCTCCCAGGCACGGGCAAGGGCATCACCTTCAACCCAAATACGCTCGGCATCATGTAAATCCAATCCCAACGCCGTCGCGTCCCAAACGGGAAACTCTGCGCTTTCCATCCCATCTCTGGGTGTAATTTCTCTGGCGTTGAGCTGACCGGATGGCGGCATGTACGGTGTGCCTTCAACGCCTGCCCCGGAACTGAGCAGGGCGGTCAGTTCATGGAATTCGTCTGGCGCGCTGTTCAGGTATTCACTGACTTGTGTCGATGTTGAAAGCAAATGAACGCTGAGGCTAGTGGCACCGCCGTCGAGTATATCTTCGTCCGGCTCGTAACGGGCGTCCATGTCAAAGAATCCTTTATCGGCAAAGGTTTCGAGCAAAGATGTCATTTGGGCTTCACTCAGTTGGCCTTGCCAAACCTGCCGATGATAATCTTTATCCCATGTGTTCCAGATAATACGGCCGTCGCCCCAAACCTGCGCTCCAAAAAGTTCGTTTACAAGGGCCGCATTGGGGGCCGACCCGCCGCCGCTATACGATACCCGGATGATGAGTGTTGCCGGATCATGATCCCAGGTCAGTTCGGGCGACTGTGGTGAAGTACAGCTTGCGAGCAGGAACAAAATACAGATAGCGATTAATTTTCTCATGATATCTCCATCAAAATAGTGAGTGCGGGGTTGCGTTTACGGTCTTAAAACCCATCAGCCCTGATTTTTGGCAGCCACCAAACCGGCCCACCGGCCGGCTGGCCATCGAAACCGGGGGATTCGGTTAGGGCCTTGGGATCACCGAACGGAGTCAGGGCATAGATGTCCGACGCCTCACCCTGGCCCGCTGCTACCAACAGGGTATATTCGTTAAACCAACTGGGATGGGACTCAGCCAGGTCATTATCGGCGAATGACTCGGCTGTGACGGTTGTATCGTCCGGGGTTGTGACATAGGTTTTTGGTGTCCCCGCGCGGTCAGACTGGAAGAAAAGATAGCCGGATGGGCCGAAATCGAAATCGAAGTAGGTAGACAGCAAACGATAGCCGCCAATCGCCGGATCGCGATCATCGGACGGGCCGGTGACAAGCGGCGTTAGGGGTGGCTCGCTGGTTAGAGGGGCGTCCTCCGGCGACGGTACGGTTAGCCTATAGATGTCGTTATTGCCGGAGCGGTCGCTGGTGAAGACGAGGCGCTGGCTATCGGGCAGCCAGGCGGGACGCCAATCGCCGCCGGGGTTAAAGGTTAGGCGCTGTTGATTTTGGCCATCTTTGTCCATCACATAGATTTCCGGGTTGCCGTCGCGGGTCGAAACGAAAGCAATGCGGCGGCCATCAGGCGACCAGGCCGGGAGCATGTCATCGGCTCCGTCATCGGTTAGTTGGCGTAAATCACATTCGGTCGTGGGGCAGTCGGCCTGCATGCTGAAAATATCCCAGTTGCTGCTGCGGTCGCTCTGGAAGGCCAGTCGCGTCCAGGCCGGTGACCAGGCCGGGTTCTCGTCGGCAGCCGGGTTTTCGGTTAACCGCTGTACGTCCTGGCCCAAGCCGTCCATCGTATAAATCTCCCGGTTGCCGTCGCGCTCCGATACAAACGCCAGGCGGGGCGACCAGGCCTCCCATGTTTCGCCGGCGTCGGTGGAACGTTTGGAACCGGCTAGGAGGGTGCGGTCAGTGGCAAAGTCGGGCGAAAGAGAAAGGGCGGACACCTGATTGGTGAGTACCGGCAGCGCGTGCCAGGCGTCACCGCCATCATCGCTGCGGTAAATTTCGGCTTGAAGCGGATCGCCGTCGGGGAGCAGGTGGGCAAACATGGTGCTATCTTGCTCGAGGTCGGGAGAAGGATAAAAGCGAAGCTCGGTAGGTTGGGAGACACCGGCTGCCGGCTGAGTCCAGGCCGTTGGGAAGGGGCTGACCGAGGCTATCCCCAAAGTTTGTAATTCGGCGATAGCGTGGGTTGTCACCTGGTCGCCAAAAAGATAGAGCGTGTCACCGTCGGGCGAGAGGGCAAGGTCGGTGGGAACGGTGGTGGTGAAGGGCAGGAAACTTTGAAGCGAGAGATCGGCGGCGTTAAAGACAGCCAGTCCGCGTTTGAGGCAGGCGTAAATCCAATCCTGGTCGGCAGCCAGGGCAATCTCTTTATCGCCCCAATACGGTAAGTCCGTTTTGCTTACAATCTGCCCTTGTCGATCAAATGTGGACAGCCGGGGAAACATGCCGTCAGGAATCTGCGCCCCAACGCCCAGCTCCGAAGTCTCGATGGTGGCGGGTGGGGCCAGAAGGCCGTAATTACTGTCAAAGGGGCTTTTGGCCCGGCTTAGTTCCGTTAAGGTCTCCAGATCGTAGACATAGTAGGCTTCGGCGTGGTGGCTAAAGCCGCAACTTGTATCTTTGTGCAGGTAGAGCAGGCGGCTGGCCGGATCGATAGCCATATCAAGTGGAGTACAGTCAAGCTCGATACTTTGCGGGGGTTGGCTCAGGTCGGTCGGATCGTAGGCCAGCAGTTGGTTGGTCTGCGCGGAGAGCATTAATAGCTGCTTGCCAGGGTCTAAGGCCATTGGCCCGGCGTGATCGAGTGTGGTCAGCGAGAAGAAATCGAGTTGGGAGAGGACAAGCGTCTGGCTATGCGCTGGGCTAGACACAAATAGGCGGAAGTCATCGGCCAACAGATAGGCCGGAGTCGGATTTGGGAGCGCTCCCAAATCCAATGGACGCGATTGGGCCTTGGGGGTTAAACCGGTGGGGGCCAGTTGGTGGACAATGTTATCGGCGTCCAGCACAAACAGATCACCATTGGTCGCAACGGCCCAGGCTTGCAGGGGCGGCAGCGGCCCCTCGACCAGCGATTTGACTTCGGTCAGCAAGTTCTGGGCCGGTTCGTAGCTGGGGTCAAGGGTTAGGGCCTGGTGCAGCGCATTTATAATAGAAGGCAAGGTCGGATCGGTGGAGCGCAGGAATGCTTGTACGGTCAGATGATCCCATTTTAGTCGGGCCAGTTGGGTGAGCAGTTGCGGCGAATCGGGCGATAGGGCCACGGCGCGGGCCAGGGATCGCTCGCTTAGGGCAGCGTAGGGATCGTTGCTTTTGGTGGGGAAATCGTTGGTCACGGCGGCTTCGTAAGCCCGGGCCAGGGTTTGCCAAGCCTCGGCATCATCGGGTTGGGCATCGACAGCAGCCCGCGCCGTTACAATTTGCTGCCAGGTTTGCGGCACCAGGATGTTGACGAAGAGGTTATCGGCGTCGGTGGGTTCCAGATCATCCCAGTGCCAATGGATTTCGTTGTCGACAAACTGCCCGCCCGGTGTGGTTTGGTATTTGGCCCCTTCGTTGGTGCGATTTGGCCCCAGCAGGACATTTTCTTCGGTGGCGGTGTAGGGCAGGCGAACGATAATATCTGCCGAGCCGATGGTATCGCGCCAGCCTGCGCCGGTTTCCAGAATATAGCCGAAACGGGCAGCAGGCAGGTAGCCGGTGGGTCGCGTTTGGTAAGTAACCTCCAGGGTAACATCCTGTTGAGCGGGAAAGGTTACATCGAAAGCAGCCCAGTTAATGTAGCGGTCTCTGGGGCCGAACTTATTGTAGATTGTGGTGGTGATGGCGGTTTGACCGTCCACTTTTACGGTAAACGCTTCGATGGGGGGTGTTCTGCTGGAGTCGGCGCTCTCCAGCGGAAAGCGCACCTGCATTGTCTCGTCATCGTCACCTAAATTGCGCATCAAGAAGGTGGCGGTAACCTGCGCTTTGGCCCGGTCATCGGCCAGCGTGCGCTCATCCTGGTTTGGTTGGCTAGGTTGAATGTCAAGAACCACGGTCTCAGAGATCAACCGTACCTGGGTTGCCTGGTTGGGGTCAAGGTTGCTGCCGGGGGCTTGCTCGGGTGGGGATACATCGCCCAGAACGGGTAGGGCCAGGGCGAGGATGAGCCAGCTAAGGCCCAAGCCAATGCCCAACTTCAGGCTTACACTACTAGGTCGTGGTCTGGATGGGCTACCAAGAAAATCTTTACGCATGGATACCTCTCTCGCTTTCACTCTGTGTTCTCTCCAATAAGCGGGGGCCGGTTTTACTTTAGACGCATCTGCCGGTTAATTGGTTCCGTAATTTTATGGTTTATTGTTAGTGTCATTCGTTTTTCGCCATTATTAAGAACATGATTGGCAGGATTAACGGATCAAAAAAACAGAGGGTGAAAATCCGTTAATCCTGCGTATCCGTGTTCTTAAATCAGTTGGCTATAAGCATGGCGAAAACTTCAATACGCTAACGTTTATTTGATAACAAGCGGCATATAAACCGTTGCGTCGCCAATAGCCTGATGTTTGGCCTGTTTGACCGTCAGGCCCACGTAATCATCAAGCGGGCCAAGCCGAGTCTGTTCGTCGCTAATGATCTGCTGCAAATCAGAGCTACCGGCGGCAGAGAGGTTAGCCAGAAAGGTTTCCATCGCATCGATCTGCGGTTGGGTAATGACCGCGCTGCCGTCGCCATCGACCAGGCTGTAGAGGTTGTCCTGCCACAGTTCAACCAGGGCTACCGCCTCATCGCCCAAATCGGTGCGGTCGAGCATGAGGATTTTGGCGATTTCGGGGGTGGTGGTGTAGTACATGTCGACGTAGCGGTTGCCGTCCGGGGTTGGGCGCATCACCCGATCACGCAGCCGGCGGATCAGGGCCAGATCCATATTATCGTCGGTTACGGCTACTCCGGCAACCTGTTCCATCAAGCAGCTAATCGAGCAGCCACAGTCAACATAAATGCCCACGCCGGCGGTGGCGCTCAGTTCCCCATCGCTGACGGTGTAAGTGAAATTATCGCGTTCACGCCCTAGCTGGATGTAAGTAATAAAATTTCCGCCGATGGCACTGGTACTTCCATGTCCACCCGGCGCAACGTTTGTAATTGTAAGAGTGTCCCCATCGGGATCAAAGTCGTTTCCCAAGACCCCTAAGGTTAGGTTTATGAGACCGAGTTCGGCTGTTTCGACCACATAAATATCATTATTAGCCACCGGCGGATTGTTGCCCGAGGCCATGGGGGTGATGGTCACTTGCCAGTTGTCGATGCCGTGCTGAAGGGTTAAATTCTGGTTGGCCGGTATGGCTGGAGCGGTTTGGGTGCGGCTGAGGCCGCGAAAGAAGCCGAAGCTAATCGGCTGGCCTTGAGCGGAAAAATCGGGGTGCGCATTGGCATCATCAAAGGCAATGAAATCCTGCTCATCTAACCCACTGAGGCTCAAGCTCTCCCAACTGGCTGTCGCGAAACTATCGAGGAAGGCGGTGGCCCGATAAATGCGCCCGCCCTGCACCACAATGGGGATGCTGCGCACGAAAGGTTGGGGGTTATTGGAAGCCACAATGCGCACGCTTTCACTGTAATCGAGCGTAGCAATTGCGCCTTGACTGGCCGGATCGTAGTTGGCCCCCAGATAAAGATGGGTCAGACTGATCTGGTAGACCTGACCGGTCGGCACCGGCGGAACAACCTGCTCGATCCAGCGGTAGGCACCGGGGTTGCCGCCGTTTGTCTCTTGCCGAACCTGGTAGCTCCCACCTCCCTGGTTGATGACATCATAGACTTGCCAATCAGCCGGGTTGAAGGTGTTGTCGCTGATGATGATGGGTGATGCAAGCGCCGCCGGTTCCAACACAGGTGCCGCTTGCCCGGTGAGCGTCGCGGCCAGGATAGTGCTGCCAACGATTATGCCGATAAACAAAATTTTAATGATTTTCAATCTACTCCTCCTTTGAAAATAGCAGTTAGCAGTTAGCTGATAGCCGATAGCAAAAGATTTTCATTCTCGTTGCTGTTGCGCAGCTTCTGTCGCACTCCTTTGACAATTGTAACGGGCTATCATCAGCCATTGCCCGCTTTTTTGAAACACTAATGCACTGAATTTTTATGAATTCACTGAGAAATAGGTCGACTTCAGTGAATTCAAGTCCCTCAGTGTTTCAGTATTTGACCCGTTATAAGCACAGGGATGCATTACTTCAGTGGGCACTAATCAAAACAACGCCGCTAAAAGCCAGAATGATGCCCATCACTTGCATAGGAGCCAGCGTTTCTTCAAAGTAGAAGATGCCGGCCAGGATCACAATAAGCCCATAAAAAGCGGCCTGGAGCGTACCCACCACACTCAAGTCCCAACCGATGATAAAAAAGTAGGTCACGAAAACGATTTGATAAAGATACAGGGCAATTGCCCCCATCATCCAGGGGCTTTTGAGCGCCCGCCACAGTGAGCTTTCCAGAGCGGCCTTTTTTAAGAAGACATCTCCAACCGCCAAAGCAATTACAGCAATAAGGATGAGGGCAATTTGCAGTAGCTTCACCTGTCACACTCCTTTGAAAATAACCCCTCACCCCCAACCCCTCTCCCTAAGGGAGAGGGGAGTCGCGTTAGCGACGGGG
>JAGRBY010001460.1 GCA_020433835.1 Anaerolineae bacterium
GGCTTGACGTTTTGGATGTAGACTTTGCCTGCGCCACCCACGGCCTCGGCCAGCGCTTCACAGGCTATCTTGCCGCCCAGCGTGTTGTCCGAACCGATGTAGGAGATGGGGAAGGTCACCGGTCCGTTGGCGTAATCGCCATCACCGATGAAGGTGTCATTGGTGATAATTGGCAGGCCGGTGTCGACCGCATTTTGCAGAGGCGCAACCATCGCTTCTTTGTCAACCGGGGCCAGGAACAGGAAGTCGAGGTCGCCGCGAGCGACCATCGCGTCCAGCATCGGCGTTTGGACCGTCGCGTTCCAATCTTCCGGAATTTGCACGACCAACTCTGAACCGCTCAGGCGAGATATGGCCTTTTCAGCGCCGCGCTGCATGGTGAAGTAGAACGGGTCTTGCACGCCGGCCAGGAAGCCGACTTTACGTCCGGAAGCCATAGAAGTCGCTTCATCGCCACCGGCGGTGTAGATATATTGGGCAACTTCGGGGTCATCAACGTTATCGGCGGTGATAACTTGATAGCCGGTCGGGATGCGAGCCGGAATGCTGGTTACACC
>JAGRBY010001461.1 GCA_020433835.1 Anaerolineae bacterium
GCAAGGTCAACCGACCGATAAGGCCTTGTATGCTTTGCGGAACAAGAGCGGTAAATATAACCTCCACTTGCTGACGACTTTGGAAAAAGTCTATGGAAATGATGAGATTGGAAAGATTCGGCAGATAACGGTTAACGATCTGACGGTTGGTATGGTTGCCGGGCAGGATATTTGCTCTGTTAGCAATTTGTTATTGGTCTCTAAAGGGCAGGAAATCACGAAGATGGTTATTGTTCATTTGCAGAATATTGCTGCTCGGGTTGGTGTGCAGGAGCCTTTTTGGGTGAGTGCGAAGTAATTTTGTAATTGGTAATTGGTAATTGGAGACTGGAGATTGAATACCCCAGTACCACGGTTAACTACGATATTTGATAGGGGGTTTAGTGATAGAAATGTCTCAAGAAAATTTCAATAAGCATAAGGTCAATTTGTCTCGGCTTGTCATGGGTAAATCCGTCGTTAAGTTTTGTGACGAAGAGGAAAGAGCTGTTTATACAGGCACTTATGTGGGTTCAGGGGCAGAGGGTTGGTTGACTATTCGATTTGGTAAGGATAAT
>JAGRBY010001462.1 GCA_020433835.1 Anaerolineae bacterium
CGTCATCGTCACCTATTTCATCGCGCGCGGCATTCCTTTTTATCCGTTTTTACCAAGAACCGAACGCACACCGTATTTCTCTGCACAGCAAGCAGTGAATCAGATTTTTCTCGCCCTCAGTGCCGCCGCCGTCGTCGCCTTCGTACCGCGCTTCACCCTCACCGGCTCAATGCTCAACTACGAGACCATGCTAGCCTTCTTCGCGGCCCTCTTTCTACTGTGTCTGCTAAAAATTGAGAATTTAGAATTTAGAATGCAGAATACGACAGTTCAAGCTAAATCCCAGAAAAATTTCTTCATTCTTCATTCTTTATTCTTTATTCTGTTGGGTCTTTTCGCCGGCCTCGCCATCACCACCAAACTTAGCGCCCTTATCTTGCCGCTTGAAATTGTTGTAGCGTTGGGCCTAATCGCCCGCCACTACGGCTGGCCTTGGACTCGCTGGCTGCGGGCAGTGGCAATCACGGCGGCAGCAACCTTCGTGACAGTCAGTTGGTGGTTCGGTTTCGTCATCTACCAATTCAACACCGTTGCCGAAGACGGTCTATGGACCGGC
>JAGRBY010001463.1 GCA_020433835.1 Anaerolineae bacterium
TGATGGCGAGGTGCAATTGCGGCGGCAGATTTTCCAGGAGAAAGATCAAAGCCTGGTGAACCGGCTCGGCCGTAATCACGTGGTAATCGTCCAACACTAGAATAATTTTGCTATCGATCGTGGTCAGGGAATTGATCAGGGTTATCAGAATGGTCTCGATATCCGGGGCTTGAGGGGTATGGAGCATCGGCAAGATAGTTTCGTTCAGTTCGGTCGTAGGGGTATCGAGCGCCGCAACCACGTAACTCCAAAATCGAACCGGGTCGTTGTCTTGCTCATCCAACGAGACCCAAACCATCGACCGGCTGTCGGCGGATAGAGAGGCTTGCCACTCGCTCATCAATGTGGTTTTACCAAAGCCCGGCGGCGCGGCAACCAAGGTCAATTTGCGATGCAAGCCCTGATTGAGCCGACGCGTCAGGCGCGGACGAGGCACGAGTTGCGGCCGGGCCGGGGGAATATACAGCTTGGTTTTGAGCAACGTATCAGGCATGATAGATCACTCTGATGGTTAAGTAATTCGTAAAAGCTTTTAGCTATCAGCCTTCAGCTTTA
>JAGRBY010001464.1 GCA_020433835.1 Anaerolineae bacterium
GACGGTTTCCAGACCTTTCGCTATATTGTGCTGCCCAACCTGGCCACCGCCCTGCTGGCCGGCGGCATGTTGGCCTTCGCCCTCTCTTTCGATGAAGTTATCGTCACCACCTTCACCGCCGGCCAGCAATCGACGCTGCCCATCTGGATCTTCAGCCAACTAACCCGCCCCCGCGACCGGCCGGTAACTAACGTCGTCGCTTTCCTGGTGGTTAGTATCACCGCTATTCCTATTCTCTACGCTCACTTTTTGTCCCAACGCTCCGGCGACACCGCCGAGTAGAATGGAGAATAGAGAATGAAGAATGGAGAAATGTTGAAAATCGTGCTTTGTTAGGATTTATTCGCAGGCGAGTTTGGTTATCGTGTTTTGGCTTGTTGGACATATTTGTGTGCGGTTGTTGTTGGCGGTATTATTGCCGTAGGACAAATTGCTGATTTGCCAGGAGGCAGAACAAATCAGCGATGTGTTCTGTTGACTTTCTTTTGCAGGAGCAAACTCCCATGCGCAGCTTAACCTTTGACGGCACGCTAAAATTTCAAACGGACACGCC
>JAGRBY010001465.1 GCA_020433835.1 Anaerolineae bacterium
TCCTGTTTTGGGCCAAGTGCGAGGCACAAATTAGCAATTTGTGCTACAAAATCCCTAATTTAGTGCCAACTGCGTAACTCCTATAAATTTTCTTTACCACGGTTTAGTGCAGAGCTACCCTCGCTTAAAAGATGGCCACATATTACTTGAGGTCGCAGGCGATACGGAAGCCGGTATTATGGCTGGTATAATGGGGTGCGCTGCTGAGGCGGCGGGCGGCACGCAGCCCCCATTCGGCGTCGTACCAGGAGCCACCGCGCAAGACGCGCCACTCGTCTCTATCGGTTAAATCTTCGCGGCCATCGTCGAACCGATAGGGATAAGCGTGGTACAAGCTGCTGCACCATTCCCAGACGTTGCCGGTCATATCCATCAGCCCGTAATAGCTCGCCCCGTGGGGAAAGGTTGTCACCGGGGTGGTATAACCCCGCAGCGATTCCCAGGCATTGCATTTTTCGGGGTCGAAGAGATTGCCCCAGGGATAGAGATGTCCGTCGGGACCGCGGGCGGCTTTTTCCCATTCGGCCTCGGTGGGCAGGCGATAATATTGGC
>JAGRBY010001466.1 GCA_020433835.1 Anaerolineae bacterium
CGGGAGCGGCATCTTTATTCCCTATCCTGACCCACCGCTCCTCGAAACTCGCGGCGCCATGTATGATATTGACATCGAGGACCTCAACGGCGATGGCTATGCCGATCTGATCCTGATAGACACGGGCGCTCCTAACTTGATTTTTCTCAATAATGGGGATGGTCGGTTTGTTGATGGGCCGGCGGGCACCTTCAGCGGGGACGGTGATCGGGAGGTGGCCTGGGGCGATGTCGATGGTGATGGCGACCTGGATGCCGTAGTCGCCAGTTCCAGCAATAACACGACCGGCCGGCTCTATCTTAACGACGGCTCCGGCCGCTTTTCAACCACCCCCGACCAAACCCTATCCGGTCGAACCCGTACGGTGGCCCTGGGCGATGTCGATGGCGACGGCGACCTGGATGCTGTTTTTGGCGGGGATACCCCCAACCGGCCTCAAGACAACCCGGTCCAAATCCATCTCAATGACGGACAGGGCCATTTCTCAGAGACGCCCGACCTGACGCTTGGGAACCAGCTCGCGGCCGATGTCACCCTGGGCGATATCGATGG
>JAGRBY010001467.1 GCA_020433835.1 Anaerolineae bacterium
GGCGCGGCGAGGTCGACCGGGTGCTGCCCATGGTGACGACGACGCCGGCCCAGGTCCTCGGTCTGCGCGACTACGGCGTGTACGAAGGCGCCGCCGCCAATCTCGTCATCCTCGACGCGCGCGACTGGCACACGGCGATTCAGTTTCAAGCGGAAAAGGCGTTGGTCATGCTGCGGGGCGAGGTGGTCGTGCGGAATGAGCGGAGGACGGAGTGGGGGGCGTGAGACGTGATACGTGAAACGTGAAACGTGAAGACGTGATACGTGAGATTGAGAGATTAGGAGATTAGGAGATTAGGAGACTTTGCCTCGGCACGTAGTTCAATCTCTCAATCTCCCAGTCTCTTAATCTCCGATCACCCCGACTGCCCCACGCATCACGCATCACGCATCCAACCCAATCCCATGGACCCAATTCTCCGCATTGAAAACCTGACCAAAGTGTATGACAACGGCGTGCGCGCGTTGACCGACGTGTCGTTCACAGTGCCGGCGGGGCAGTTCTGCGCCATCATCGGCCTGAGCGGCTCGGGCAAGTCGACGC
>JAGRBY010001468.1 GCA_020433835.1 Anaerolineae bacterium
CGGCCACAGATCATCCGCCGTTTTCCCCGCCGTTTTCTCATAGACAATTGCTAGCGTTTCCAGATCAAACTTATTGCCGATACAGGCCGCCATTTCCAACACATGCTGGGTCGCTTTGGCCAATTTCTGAATTTTGGCGGCCATAAGCTCGACCACATTGTCGGTAATGCTAAGCTGCCGGAGTTGGGTTATGTCCCACTGCCAGCCGGCCTGATCGCCGGCCTCGGCGGTGGGCGGCGCAAAGACCAGCCGGTTTTCCTCATACAGCGAGGTGAGGAATTCGTTGACAAAAAAGGGATTGCCGTTGGTTTTGGCCAGCGTCAGTTCGGCCAGCGGTTGGACGCGGTCAAGCGGGCTGTTCAAGGTATCGCTGATCAGATTGGTTACATGGAGCAGGTTAAGGGGCTGGAGTGAAATTTCGGATATAAGCTGCTCGGTTTGGCGTAGTTCATTGAGGGTTAAGTTCAGCGGGTGACCGGCGTCGATTTCATTGCTGCGGTACGCCCCAATCAGCAGCAGGTAGTGCGTGTCGGGGTCGATCACCAGCAATT
>JAGRBY010001469.1 GCA_020433835.1 Anaerolineae bacterium
GGAACCTCGTTCTCAGGAAACCCTTCTTTTGCTTCTGCTAATTGGGAAAAATTCATTCCCAATGGTAAAACTGCTGATTTTTCCCTGATTATCTGAATGTTTTCCATTTCCCGATGATCCGGAAACTGCTGTAAAAATCCTGGCAATGCTCCAAGAAATGAATTTCGGTGGTAAGCAGAATTAAAAAATACACGGTCGGCAACCAATGCAGAAGTATAGTTGATAAAGGCATAATGATTATCTCGCTTTAGTCCCGGATCGGGATCACCAGGCGACCAGGGATAGGTAAGCTGATTTTCGTGAAAATAAATGGCTTTGGGAATGGAAGGTTCTTGTATTAAACTGGAAAACAAAGCCAGGTCCAGCATGTCCGAAACCAAAATCAAGTCTGGCTTTTCATCCAATGCACGAAATTTCCCCGCCAAACTTACCGCTCCACCATGCATTCTCCATTTCCAATGACGCCCCGGAAGGGTAAGCAATTCCACCTCATGCTGACTAAAGGTTTTCAGAGATTCAGCCCATTGCTGATGAGAACCAGTAAAAAAAGG
>JAGRBY010000146.1 GCA_020433835.1 Anaerolineae bacterium
CCGAACAACGCCCAATTTCTGAGACCCCGGTTTGCCGGCCAACTGTTTGATACCGGACTCCAGTTGAGACTGGCTCAGATCGGCCAAAATGACCTGCGTCACACTGTTATCTGCCATAGCGTTGAGAGCGGCCGCCGGTCCCATCAATCCTGATCCAAGAATGAGAAGTTTCATCGATTGCTTCGCGTAGAGAAAATGGTCTAGGTTAAAATGGACGTAAAAAGTATACCATAATCGGGTTGATAGCGGTAATAGAAGCATTGTAGAACGTCAGTGCTTGTGAGAGGGGGTGCATTTCTATTTGGGGGCAACCGGCGCTGATAGAAACACTGAACCACTGAAAATGATGATGTCACTGAATTCTGCCTTTCAACGATAGGGCTTTCTTGACAGTAAATTGATGACAACACGTTCTGGAGCGGATCAGTGTTTTCATTTCCCTCATAAATTCAGTGTTTCTATCTCGCCCCATAACTGAAACGTACCCTGTGAGACATGTGTGGTTCGAGTGTCAACCAACCCATGTTATAATAAAGGCTAAGCAGCCAACCGGAGGACTCCATGATTAGTATTACATTGCCCCAAGCAATGCAATTTATCCTGCAAAAAAATTATCTAGCCCACCAACAGGCGCATAGTGTGCCCCAGATAGTCAAGAGTATCGCAGGTTTGCCTGCTGACTCATTAACCACTCCATTTTTGGCCGCCCGAGCGCGGCTGTCTGATTTTAAGCCCGATGATTTGCAAACGGCGTTAGAACAGCCTGCCGGTTTCTTAAAAAGTGCTTTGATGCGTAGTGCTCCTTATGTTATAACAGCAGAGCATTACCCCACATACTACGCGGCGACAGCTCGTCAGCGCAAAAAAGATTTTAACGCCGAATTTCGGCTGTGGGGCATCGCAGATAATGCGGAGATTGAGAAATTAGGGGATATGATCTTGACCGTGGTAGGTGCTGCGCCTTTAAGCGCCGAGGCCATTATGACTCGACTGCCGGTCGGCGCGGTGAAAAAGTACACGCATACCAGCCGTGGCGGCCGTGTGACCGAAACGACCAATGTGGAATTAGCGCTGCGGTGGTTGGGGGCGCAGGCGCAACTCTATACGGCAAATATATCGTCCGATTGGCACAGCGAGAGGCTTGTTTTTGGTCACTTTGCTGACAAGTATCCTGACATTGATCTCGCCGATCTGCCGAGCGAGGCGGAAGCGCAAAAAGAGCTTGTGCATCGCTATTTGGCAGCGTTTGGCCCGGTCACCGAGGCCGATATCAGTTTTTGGACGGGTTTTGGCAAAAGCGAAACGGCTCGCGCAACCGGCGTGCTTGCGCGTGATATTATGCTAACGATGGTGCAAGGTAGTTCTGGGATACTGCTGTCGCTCAAGAGTCAGGTCGATACTTTGAAAGTGGTCGAACCCCCCGCCGAGCCGGTAATCAGTGTACTTCCGGCGGATGATCCGTTTATAACGGCTCATCGGGCCAGCCGGGCGCGTTATTTTAGCGACCAAAAGTTACAGCGTCGCGTTTTCAACAGCGTCGGCGCGGCCAAACCGACAATTTTGGTTAACGGCCAGGTGGTGGGCCTTTGGTCGTGGGAGCCGAATGATGAGTCGGCTACGTTGACCTGGCAGCTCCTGACGGCGGTCGATGCGGCCGTAGAAGCCTTGATTGAGGCTGAGATCGAGCAAGTGGCTGCGTTTGTGGGTGCTGAGGTGGTACGCAGTGAGAGTGCATAGGCTTAATTTTACGTAAATTGTAACTCGCGAACATCTGTACTATAATAGGGTGGTACCTTTCTTCCTTAATTAAGCTGTGAAAGTGTAGTTTGATGACTCCGTCTTTCTCCAAAGAATTACAATCGACTGAGGACACCCTCCAACAAGCAAAACCGTTTCTAAAGTGGGTTGGCGGGAAGCAGCAGCTTCTGGCTCAATTTGAAGCCTATTTTCCGCAGCGGTTTGATCGCTATTTTGAGCCGTTTGTGGGTGGTGGGGCTGTTTTTTTTCATTTGTGGAATACAAACCGATTGCCTCAGCACGTCTTCTTGTTGGACAACAATGAGGCGTTGATTAACGCCTTTCGCGTGGTTCGAGACAATGTCGATGCGCTTGTTGAGCGGTTGGCGGAGCACAAAGCGAAACATTCCAAAGAATATTACTATCACATCAGAAAGCTCGACCGCGAAGATATCGCGTTGACGGATGTTGAACGGGCCGCTCGAACCATTTATCTGAACAAAACGTGCTACAACGGTCTCTACCGGGTTAATCGCAAAGGTCAGTTTAATGTTCCCATGGGCAGCTACAAAAATCCTCGCATTTTGCATGAGGATGTGTTAGCTGCTGCCAGCATCGCTCTGCAACATGTGACGCTTGCTGTTGGTGATTTTCGCGATCTTTTAACCCTCGCCCAAAAAGGTGATTTTATCTATTTCGATCCACCTTACGATCCGCTCAGTAAAACGGCCAGCTTTACCAGTTACACGGCCGGTGATTTTGGCGATCAGGATCAGCGGGATTTGGCCGACGTTTTTGCGGCGTTAACTGAAAAAGGATGTCTCTGTATGTTAAGCAATTCTTACACAGAGTTTATCCAAGAGTTATACACACCCTTCAAAATAGAGGTTGTGTATGCCAAGCGTGCCGTTAATTCCGACGCGAATGGTCGGGGAAATATCAAGGAAGCCTTCATCCTGAATTACTAGGCGGAACCCAACGCATGGCCGGTTACATCTTCAGTCTTGATAGTCTTGAGTCGCTGCATCTCTATACCCAAAGTAGGATGTATGCCGCAAAGTTATAGACTCCTAAATAGAACAGCCTTGAAACAGTTTTTTCATCACTTCTCGATTGACTTTGCCTCGGCATGGCGACTGCTCACCGCAATTCCGCTCCCTTTACTGCCTGAAGATTACAGCCGCCCGCCTGGTAAATCGACAGCCTATTATCCGCTGGTTGGTCTCATTTTGGGCGGGATTTTGAGTGGCGTTGATCTGGTATTCGGTTGGTGGCTGCCGGCCGGATTGGCTTCGGCTCTGCTGCTGGCTGTGTGGGTGGGCGCAACCGGTATGCTTCATCTCGATGGCTTTATGGATTGCTGTGATGGCCTGCTTCCCCCCCGTGAGCGGTCGCGACGGCTGGAGATTATGAAAGACAGCCGGGTAGGGGCCTTTGCGGTCGTGGGAGTTGTACTACTGCTGCTGGTCAAATTTAATGCCCTTATTGTTCTCCCCACCTCTCAACGCTGGTCAGCTTTGCTGGTGACTCCCACTTTAGCCCGCTGGGCGATGACGTGGAGTATGGCTCGCTATCCATTGGCCCGGCTCGATGGCTTAAGCGTGTTTTTTCGGCGTGGGTTGGAATGGCCGCAAATTGCCGTTGCCTCAGGGGTGGCTGTGCTCACGGCTCTGCTGCTGTGGGGCTGGCTGGGGCTAGTGCTGCTGGCCGTTACTTGGCTGGCTGTTACGCTGGTGGCTCAACTGGCCATGGCCCGGATCGGTGGGCTTGTGGGTGATGTTTATGGTGCAAGCGGCGAACTTATCGAGGTTGTACTGTTAGTTACTATTGTCGTAATAATTGGCCTTACCGGCTAAAGATTTACTCCTGGCACAAAACTCCTGGTTCATCAGCAGTCATCAAATTTAACCAATCCTAAGAAAAAATTATAATGCATCCATGAGAGAGATGAAACTCGTAAGACATAAACCAGTATAAAAGTCGATGTCTTACCTACCTATTTTTCAAAGGAGAAAAGTTATGGAATTAAGACGTGCCAGTGGGATTTTGCTGCACCCGACCTCGTTTCCGGGGCCATACGGTGTTGGAGACTTGGGGGTGGAAGCCTATCGTTTTGTTGATTTTTTGGCTGCGGGTAAGCAGACATTGTGGCAGATTTTGCCGTTAGGCCCGACCGGTGTAGGTGACTCGCCCTATGCCTCTTTATCTACATTTGCCGGCAATCCGCTACTCATAAGCCTCGATAAATTAGTTGAGGATGGTGATTTGGATCCGGCCGATGTCGCCGACGTTCCCGACTTTAACCCCGATTTTGCCGAGTATACGCGGGTGATTGCCTGGAAAATTCCACTGCTGGAAAAAGCAGCACGTACATTTTTAACACAGGCCAATTCTCACCGAAGAGCCGAATATGAGACTTTTTGTCGTGATTATTGGCACTGGCTTGATGATTTTGCCACCTTTATGACCATTAAGGAACACTTCGATCAAAAAGCCGAAAGTGAAGGAGTCGATGGCACTTGGAATCGCTATTGGCCACAGGAATTACGTTTACGGCAGGAAGAGGCTCTCCGAAAATGGAATAAGGAACACAACGAAGATGTTGCTGTTAAAAAAGTCATCCAATTTTATTTCTACCAGCAATGGACCGCCCTGCGGCGCTACGCCAACGAATTGGGCATCCAGATTATTGGCGATATTCCTATTTTTGTAGCTGAGGATAGCGTCGATGTCTGGGCTAATCAAGACCTTTTCTTATTGGATGATCAGGGTTGCCCTACTGTCGTGGCCGGTATTCCGCCTGACTTTTTTAGCGAAACAGGACAAAGATGGGGTAATCCCTTATATAATTGGCATAATATGCGCAATAATGGCTTCCAGTGGTGGCTTAAACGTTTAAGAGCGGTGCTTTCAACGGCTGATGTGGTGCGCATCGATCACTTTCGTGCGTTTGATTCGTACTGGGAAATTCCTGCCCATGAACCAACCGCCGTACATGGACAGTGGGTAAAAGCTCCCGGCTATGATTTTTTTGAAACTGTTCGTCGGGAATTGGGCGATCTGCCGATTATTGTTGAAGATTTGGGTATTATCCCCAATGAGGTTTTGCATTTACGCGATCATTTTAACTTTGCTGGGATGAAAGTATTGCAATTTGCCTTTGTTAGCTTAGGCGGCGGTCTCGATTCCAGCAATCCGTTTCTGCCACATAACCACAAACCGAATGCTGTTGTTTATACCGGTACGCACGACAACGATACAACCCTGGGATGGTATCATAAACTGCCCCAGTGGGACAAAGTAGCCATTAATGACTACTTTATGAGGGAGAAAGCCTACATTTGGGACAAAGATGTGGTTTGGGTTATGAACCAGTTGGCTTGGTCATCGGTCTGTAATTGGGCCATCCTCCCCTTGCAAGACCTGCTGCGTTTAAATAGCGATGCCCGGATGAATACACCAGGGACAGCTTTTGGCAATTGGAAATGGCGTTATCGAGCTGAGGCTATTAACGATTGGACGGAGGGTATCCTCCGTGATGCTGCTCAACGCTTTGGGCGAGCGCATCACTAATTTATCAATAAATGCATTAATTCGGATAATCTGATTATGGCGCTCAATGGAACTCGAACCTATGTCGGCTTTGGATTTGGCGCAATCCAGGCTGGCTTATTTTTATATGAAGCTTACCAATCCGGTGCATTTCAACGCTTGGTTGTCGCTGAGATTATGCCGGAGGTGGTTGACCACATACGTCAGGCTGATAGCCATTATGCCCTTAATATCGCGCGGCCAGATGGCGTTTGGTCCGTTACCATTGGCCCTATCGAAATTGAAAATCCGAATAGCGATGCCGATCGCGACCGTTTGATCGACGCGGTGGCCGAAGCCCATGAAATCGGTACGGCCGTTCCTAGCCCAAAATTTTATATAACCGATGGCCCGAAGAGTTTGCATCGAATTTTGGCGGAGGGATTAAGGCGTAAAGCAGCGCAGGATGGGCCTCGGTGCGTAGTTTATGCCGCGGAAAATCATCATCAAGCCGCCCAACTTTTGAAAGAAGCCGTGATGGAGGCCATACCATCCCATGAACAGGATGCTGTACGCTCTCGGGTGCGATTTCTCGATACGGTTATCGGCAAAATGAGCGGCGTCATTACCTATGAGGCCGATATTCAAGCCCAGCGGCTTACCCCTCTAACCCCGAACGAATCTCGTGCCTTTTTAGTGGAGGCATTTAATCGAATTTTGATTACAAAAGTAGATTTTGATGCCCCTCAGCCCTTTTTTCAGCGCGGAATTGCCATTTTTGAAGAAAAAGAGGATCTTCATCCCTTTGAAGAAGCTAAACTCTATGGCCACAATGCCACCCATGCCCTGGCTGCTTACCTGGGCATGCTTGTTGGTGTTGACCAAATATCAGAGTTACAGTCTGTGCCAGGGGCAATGTCCTTCTTACGCAGCGCATTTTTAGAGGAATCGGGTCAAGCGCTCATACGCAAATATGGCGACCGTGACCCTTTGTTTACTCCGGCGGGTTATCGCTTCTATGTTGACGATTTGCTTCAACGCATGACGAATCCTTACCTACGTGATACTGTTGACAGAGTCGGCCGCGACCCTCAACGCAAGCTTGATTGGAACGATCGGTTAATCGGTACGATGCGGTTGGCCTTGTCGCAAGGCATCACGCCTCGCCGATACGCACTTGGATCCGCCGCCGCTTTAATTGCTTTAGACCCTACTTTGCTTCATCAAAAATCGCGGGCCATGGATGTGCTCCAATCACTATGGAAAATAAGCAATCCCCCAGAAAGAGAACGTACAGTGTTGCTCTCTACTATTGAAGAGAGCTTGGATACTTTACAACGCCATCAAATATCCTCTTTTACTACTCTTTTTGAACAAAACTAAAACAAAACCTGCATAGTTATTACATTTCTTTCTACACTTTCTGCGCAGACAATAGAAGTAATTCTACAATCAATCGGTTGATGATTGGGTAACCCTAATCATCCATTTTTATTCTATTTCCGCTATAGGAAAATAGTTGACTCTTTACCAAGCTGTAAACAACCGATAATAAATGTAGCAATACCAACGTAGTTTTTATTGCAAATACTGTTTATTGCGTTTTGCTTTCTGATAAGAGTGGATATGAAAAGAAATGATAGTACTTCGACTATTCGCGCAAGATTGTCACCTTCTCTTTATGCAACCTTAAAGCGTTTTTTAGTTATTGCTGCTGTTTTGTTAGGGCTGCTGGTGTTGTTGCCTCTAACTCTGTACTTCATTTCCTCGCGTGATGCCCAAAATTATCGTGAGCGAATAGAGCAGCAGCAAATTCAACTTGTTGATACCCAAAAGTTGACCATCAACAGCATCATGCAGTCGGCCATCTCTGATCTGCTCTTATTATCTGAGGGTAGCGCCCTACAGAACGTGCTGGATGACAATAGACCATCGGGAATATCAAAACAACGGTTGTTGGAAACGTATTATACCTTTATCGCCAAACGCGGTATTTACAATCATGTTCACGTGCTCGATGAAACGGGAATGGAAATAGTACGCGTTAACTATAATAATGGAGACCCTAAGATTGTCCCCTTAACCCAACTGCAATCGAAGGCCCATCGTTACTATTTTGCTGAGACAATGGAGTTAGACCGCAACGAGATTTATATCTCGGCATTTGATCTAAATATTGAGAATGGACAGATTGAACAGCCGTTGAAACCGGTCATTCGGCTGGGAACACCCGTTTTTGATCGACAGGGGCAAAAGCGTGGAATAGTAGTAATTGCTTTTTTAGGTAGCAATCTGCTCGATCAACTGGATCGTAATGCGAAGATAGGTCTAGGTGAAATGATGCTGCTTAACGCTGAAGGCTACTATCTTAAAGCACCCAACCCTGATGATGAATGGGGTTTTATGTTTGATGAAGGTCGGGATTGGACATTTGAGAAAAACTTTAAAGATGCTTGGCCCGTGATTCGTAGCCAAGCGTCGGGTCAATTTTACACCAACAGCGGGTTGTTTACCTTTCAGACCTTTTCTCCCTTTGAAAATAGCTGGCTTTCTGCTACAGAAAAAAATGGAGACTTTCATTTTGTTGCCAAAGATTATTCTTGGAAATATGTTTCTAGAGTTCCGCCCAATAACTTTGCCACTGAGTTAACCGGGTTGAAAATTGGTTTTGCTCTCGCTTACATCGTTTTTGGCGGATTGTTAGTTGCAGTTTCTTGGGGTTTAGCGCGTAACAGCGTCCTAAAGGAACTGTCTGAGAAAAAAGCTTCTATGTTATCCCAAGCCGTTGAAAACAGCCCTTCTCTGGCTATGATCACCGACAGTAACGGTTTCATAGAATATGTTAACCCCAAATTTACGGAGTTAACAGGATATGATGCCGCCGAGGTCATTGGAAAAAATGCGTCTGAGCTGGGTGACCAGTCGCAAGAAGAAGAGCAAAAAATGTGGCAGGCTCTGGTAGAGGGTAATATCTGGCGCGGTACATTTTTAAACAAAAAGAAAAACGGCGGACTCTATTGGGAATTAGCCTCTATTGCTTCTATAAAAGATACTTACGGTCAGATTATTCACTATGTCAAAGTTTCAGAAGACATCACCGAACGCAAAACGATGGAAGATGCATTGCGTCAAGCCAAAGAAGAGGCTGAAGCAGCCAGCCAGGCTAAGAGCGAATTCCTGGCCAATATGAGTCACGAGATTCGAACGCCGATGAATGGCGTCATCGGCATGACCGAATTGGCCTTAAGTACCTCGCTTACCACTGAGCAGCGAGATTACCTAACAACGGTTCAGTCCTCGGCAGAAACGTTGTTGAGTCTTCTGAATGATATTCTCGATCTCTCCAAAATTGAGGCCGGTCGGTTAAAATTAGAGACAGTTAGCTTCAATTTGTGGAAAACAATCGAAAAAACCATTGATCTTTTGGTGCCGCGTGCTTTAGAAAAGCAGCTAGAACTCATTCTCAATATTGATCCCGATATCCCGCTCGGTGTTGAAGGGGACCCGCTTCGCATTCGCCAGGTGCTGGTCAACCTTATTGGCAATGCTATCAAATTTACCGATCAGGGCGAAATTATAGTGCAAGTTCAGAAGCAGCGTGAAGACGATCAAACGGTAACACTACGGTGCGCTGTAATTGACACCGGTATGGGTATTCCTGTCGATAAGTTGGGGCAAATCTTTGAGAGTTTTTCGCAGGCCGATAACAGCATCACCCGCCAATTTGGCGGAACCGGCTTGGGCTTAACTATCTCTAAGCAGTTGGTGCAAATGATGGGTGGCGATATTTGGGTTGAGAGCCAAATGGGGCAAGGAAGCACCTTTTACTTTACGCTCCCGGTTATGAAACACCCTGATTATGATGCGAAGTCAGTACTTCCGGATATGTCCGCTCTGCAAGAACTACGGGTGATGATTATTGATGATAATATTACCAATCGACATATTTTACAGAAAACGTTACAGATTTTTGGTTGCCATACCGCCGAGGCGGCCAACGGACCACACGGGTTAGCGTTACTTTCAGAAGCATTTGCTGATGGTCAGCCCTTTGATTTACTGTTGCTAGATGTAGCGATGCAGCCTATGGATGGCCTGGAGGTGTTACAAACTGTTCGGCAGCAGCCTGATTTAGAGGACCTACCAATTATTATGTTAACATCCATCGATGATCTAAATCGGATAACAGCAGAGCAAGACATCCGTTTGTCCGGCTATCTTACCAAACCCATAAAACAATCAGCACTTCTTGAAACAATTTTAACAATCTTGGGAAAAATTAATCCCTCTCCATCGACCTTACATACTTCAACTGTGGCTGAAGATGGGCCCACTTTGCCTAAGCTCAATATTCTGTTGGCCGAAGATAACAAGGTCAATCGTCGCGTAGCCATCGGCCTTCTCGAACAGGCCGGTCATCATATAACGATTGCCGAAAATGGACGTCAGGCTCTGGAGCGTTTGCAAGAAGATCACACTTTCGATGTCATCCTGATGGATATTCAGATGCCGATTATGGACGGTCTTCAGGCGACTGAAGCAATTCGACAGAATCCCAATTGGCAACATATTCCTATTATCGCCATGACAGCCCACGCGATGACCGGTGACCGTGAGCGATTTTTAGCCGCCGGAATGAATGATTACCTTAGCAAACCCATTAGTCCCAGAAAGTTATTTACATTGATCGAACACCATTCCTTCATTTCGAACACTTTTGAAGCCGCAAACGAACCTGAGCCAAAACTTCCTGCTGCCACCATCTTCAATCAGAACAAATTGGTTGAGGTGTTGGGCGATGATAACGCCATCATTGAAGAAATACTGTTAGATTTTCTGATGCAAATGGAAGACCAGATACCCGAAGCCGTCACATTGATTACCACAGGCGATAGTGAGCAGCTTAGAAAAGTGGCTCACAGCCTCAAAGGTGCCGCAGCAGCCATTGGTGCCGAGCGCCTCCACGACATTGCCCATCTTCTGGAGACGGTTGGCCGAGAAAAACGGCTGGCCGAAGCTCCGGCCGCATTAGCGGATTTACAAACAGCGCAGGTCGAGTTTAAGGAATATGTCACCGCATTATGGCCCCATTTGTCCCTCGAAATGCAGCCAGATTAAGGTGCCGGAGCGATGCCCATTAAAATGACCAGTTGGGTCTCGCTGCAATTTTCGACACCATGTGGCACCCCCGCCTCAGCCCAAATAACATGACCTGAACTGGCGTCAATTACCTCATTTCCTACCGTAAAACGTTCCTGCCCCTCGATAACGTAGTAAAACTTGTCCTGATCGGTGTGATCGTGAACCTTTTGCACCTGATTGGGTTCCAGGCAATTCAAGCCAATCATGAGATGTTCGGCTTGAAACAAAGTTGTTTTATAGAACTTGTCCTCACGCTTGCCGACGTGGTTTTTATAGTGAACCATATATTTTGACATTGCAGAGTCCTTCTCTAAGATACATCGATAATGTACCAGGATTATACACCCAACCAATTTCCCGAAAAAGGATGCAGATTTTGAGTCACCAAGATGAATCCCAACCGCAGAATTCACCTCAACATTTAGTTGTCTGGGGAGCCGGTGAACTGGGCGGCCGCGTGGCCAAATTGTGGCGCACGCACGTGGGTCCGGTTACCGCCTTCACCCAATCCGAGCGGCGGCACACTGACCTCGCGGCTGCCGGCATCACGCCCCGCATCGGAGCGCCGGTTGATCTTCTACAACCTAATGACTCACTATTGCTGTCACTACCGGGCCATGAAGCTCAGGAAGCAGCCGTCAAACATTGTATTGATCACAACCTCACTGCCCCGGCGCGGGTCGTGATGGTCAGCACCA
Source organism: Anaerolineae bacterium (assembly GCA_020433835.1). The sequence goes on from JAGRBY010000146.1 coordinate 11,109, forward strand.
TCGGTTACTTTGGCCCCCAGGCCCACGGTAGTATCGATGTAGAGACACAGCCCGGCAGCGACCGCCGCTCGCAGAGTATTGCTGCGGCAGAGCATACCTTCCGAGCTTGGGCCGGTGAAGCAGGTGTTATTATTCGCAGTGGTGGGCTATATAGTAAAGCACGAGGGCCGATGTCTGCGCTGCGGCGGCGACGTACGATGAAAGTACGACCGCCGGATAAAACGCTGGCCCTTATTCATTACGATGATGCAGCCACCACTATTTTTGAGGCTTTGCGCCATCCTTCGCCTGAGACGGTTTACTTGGCTGTTGTTACGCCGTGTCCAACCCGCGAAGAATTTTATACACGGGCCTTCCAACTGCTCAATCTGCCCGAGCCTCAATTCGACGCGCCTATCGGCCTGCCCCCGGCCCAGTATCAGATCGATAACCTGCGCCGTGACCTTCTGCCCAATCCTGCTTACCCCAACTGGCAATCTGCCCTGGAGATGTAACCCGTGGAATCTACAACCATTGCCTACTTTGTATCGCCGCACGGTTTCGGCCATGCGGCTCGCGCTTCGGCGGTGATGACCGCCTTTCAACGCTGCTGTGATCGCTTTCGCTTTGAAATTTTTACCAAAATGCCGGGATGGTTCTATCAAGACTCCGGTGTAACGAATTTTGTATGTCACGATTTAGTGACCGATATTGGAATGGTGCAAAAGAACGCCCTCAACGAGGACTTGCCTCAGACCATCGCGGCGCTCGATAAATTTTTACCCTTTGATCCGATTCTCATCGCCCGTTTGGCCGACCAGCTTGTCGAAACCGACTGCCGATTGGTCGTGTGCGATATCGCGCCGTTGGGGATTGCTGTGGCCAAGGCAGCGGGTATCCCGTCGGTACTCATCGAAAATTTTACCTGGGATTGGATTTACGAAGCCTACATCGCGCAGGCTCCCGAAATCGAGCGCCACGTCTCCTATCTGCAAGGGATATTCGACAGCGCCGATATTCACATCCAAACCGAACCCATTTGCCGCCGCGATAGTGTTGATCTGACGGTCGGGCCGATTAGCCGGGTAACGCGTGAACCAATCGAACAGATGCGCCATACATTGGGCTTACCGGAAGCGGCCAAATTGGTGGTGTTGAGTATGGGGGGGACATTCTGGGATTATTCATTTTTAGAAACGTTGGATTTACAGGAAGAGGTTTACTTTGCAGTGGCCGGTAACCAAGGGGTTGAGAGTCGAGCGCGGCTTATCGCCCTGCCGCTCGATATTTACCACCCCGATCTGCTGAATGCCGCCGACGCGCTCATCGGCAAAGTGGGCTACAGTACGCTGGCCGAAGTTTATCAGGCCGGTATCCCTTTCGGCTATATCGCCCGTTCCACTTTTCGCGAGTCGCCCTTTTTAGTCGATTACGTTGAGGCCAATATACCTTGCCTACGCTTTGAAGAGGATCAATTTGAAGACGGCCGCTGGCTCGCTCATCTACCGGCCCTGCTCGCTTTACCCCGCTCGAACACCAAACCCTTTAATGGGGCCGACGAGGTCGCTCAGTTTATTAGCAGGTTGGTATGATTGCTCGCCTTATTTTACCAATTACTTATCCAAAGCGCATCGCAACCCAATCCACACCTTACTCGCCGAGCGATTTTCAACAAAGCGTCGGCTGGTGGTGTAGAAGCCGGGGTCGGTGCTGCCGAATGTGCCGCCTCGATAGATGCGCTGGTCGCCACCCTCGGAACTAAACGGATTTTGAAGGGGCGAGTTCTCGTAGAACCCTTCATCGTAAATATCCAGCACCCACTCGCCCGCGTTACCGGCCATTTGATACATTCCAAACGGGCTAACACCCGCTGAGAAGCTGTCGACCGGCTGTAAATCATCAGACTCCGCCGCCGAAAATGCAGCGACGAAATCGTTGCCCCACGGATAAATCTGGTTTTCCGGGCCGCTGGCCGCGTATTCCCATTCTGCTTCGGTGGGCAGACGTTTGCCGGCCCATTGGCAGTAAGCCACGGCCTGATCCCACGTTACCCCCACCGCCGGATAGCCGTCGAATGCCGGATCATCGCGATACCCTTGGATACTGGCTGCGTCAGCGACGGCTTGCAGGGTACAGCCTCCCTCTGTAACACAGGTGCGATATTGCCGGTTGCTAACTTCATAGACATCAAGGTAGA
>JAGRBY010001470.1 GCA_020433835.1 Anaerolineae bacterium
CTGGTTTCTTCGGGCAGGCCGTGTTCGGGCCAGGGCGGGAAGGCGGCCCGGCCTTCGATGGCTTGCCGCAGGGCGTCGAGGGTTTGGCCGGCGGCGGCTTCGGCCCCGGCCAGATCGATGGGCTGGGCCAGGGCTGCGACTTTGTCGAGCAGGTTTGGGGGCAGGCGCACCGGCGGGTCGATGATGTCGCGGAGCGATTGGTAGACGCGCAGGGCCAGCCAGAGGTGGGCGGCTTCGGGGGAGTTTATGGAGTTAGTGGAGTTTGTGGAGTTAGTAGAGTTTGTGGAGTTTGTGGGGTTTACGGAGTTAGTGGGGTTTGTGGAGTTGTTAGTGGGGTTTGTGGAGTTAGTGGGGTTTGTGGAGTTGGGAGGGTGGTGTGTGTTTTCTTTTTCTCCATAATCCCTACTCCCGACTCCATACTCCCTAACGACCCCATACCCCCTAACCTGGGGTGGGACGCCTTCTTGGCGGGTGAGACGCCGGATGAGGCGGGGGAGTTGGGCCGGGTCGATTTCGATGAGGCGGGGGGAGTGGGTGCGCCGGATGAGGTC
>JAGRBY010001471.1 GCA_020433835.1 Anaerolineae bacterium
GTCGTCATCAAATAGGGTTTTGGGCATGAGGAGAAGGAGAAAGTGCAACAGGGGTAGAGAGCCGTAACACGCGTATCCGGCGGCCCGGATAGTTAATTTTGGTAAACCACACCTTGTTAAAGAACAGCATGCTTCATAGAGTTTAAAGTATATCCGACTTTTAAAAAGAATGCACCCTGGGATGCGATTTTTATCGTTCTTGGCTGTGAAAACTGTATTTTTCTAGGGGAGTGAGAGGGGGGCTAAACCGGCCAACTGCGTAACTTCTAATAGAATCAACGTTCTCCGCTACACATACCCTTTCCGGCGGCAAAAACACGTTCCCTACCGGCGAGATCTCCTTCCCGGCAAAAATTGAGCGCTCTCCGCTAGCGAAACATCCCTTCCGGCAAGAATTTAGCGCTCTCCGCTAGTGAAACATCCCTTCCGGCAAGAATTTAGCACTCTCCGCTAGCGAAACGTCCCTTCCGGCAAATCGATCATCGTTCTCCACTAGCGAAACGTCCCTTCCGGCAAGAATTTAGCACTCTCCGCTAGCGAAACGTCCCTTC
>JAGRBY010001472.1 GCA_020433835.1 Anaerolineae bacterium
CTCAGTAGCTCCGGGGTAGACCGTCGATTCATAGATGACCGTGTCGCCTGGCTTGAGCGTCGCGCCCACGGTGCGCGAAGCAGCCACCAGCGGCCGCAGGTCGGGCCGCTTCGCGTCATCGATGGGTGTCGGCACGGTGACGACGAAGACTGTTGCCTGTGACAGTTCGCTTGGGTCGTCGGTGAACCGAAGGCGACTGGCTCCCGCCAACTCGCTTTCCGGCACCTCCAGGGTCTCGTCGTGGCCAGCGCGCAACTGTGCGATCCGCTCGGCCTTCACATCGAAACCGAGCACGTGGTACTTGCTGGCGAACTCCACCGCCAGCGGCAGGCCCACGTACCCCAGGCCGATCACCGCGATCACGGGCTGCATCCTCCGGGTCCCCCTCCTGGAACAACTCTGTGTGCATCCCACAGTAGCCTGCGTAGTACCAAGGCGGGGAGGAGCCCAAGATGCACATTCTGGTCACTGGCGGGGCTGGGTTCATCGGCGCGAACCTGTGCCGTCGACTGCTGGACCAAGGGCATTCGGTGGCGGTCATTGATGACTT
>JAGRBY010001473.1 GCA_020433835.1 Anaerolineae bacterium
CAGCAAGCGCGAGTCCGGATTGGAAGTAGCTATTTTTTCGACCGGAGGGATGCTGGTGGGGGTGCTAACTGCGGTGGGCGCGGCTGTTTCTTCCAACGTAGGGACGCTGGTGGGGGTGCTGACTGCGGCTGGCACGGGTTGGGCGCAGGCTGTCAGACCGAAAAAGAAACCAAAGATAAAAAATAACGAAATTGTATGTTTGGGCATAGATAGAAATTTCGGAAAGAACTTAAGGTTGTTTTTAGAGTGGGTGTTTATAGAGCGGTCCACAGATGAACACGAACAATTTAGCAAATTGTTCTACGAACTGCGTAACCAATTTGTCCATCTGTGGATGCTTTAAGGCATTTAAGTCTGCTATTAATCATGCACAATTACGCCGAAAGTTCAACCTAAAAACGCCTTTTGACGGTGACTGCTCCATCGGTTCCAGCGGTGACAACGGATGCTAATGTATAACACCAAGAGTTGCTCTGTTTGATTGCAGTTCCTATTTGTAACAAATTTGCACCCATTGCCGATAAGGCTATCATTATAAAATATTCTAAAT
>JAGRBY010001474.1 GCA_020433835.1 Anaerolineae bacterium
TCAAGTGCGCCAGATCGATGGCGTGCGAACCGAGATCGCCCAAGATACCCAGACCATGCTCAATCTGAAATCGCCACGACAGCAGGCCGTAGGGATTGCTGGCGTAGCAGGCAAAAAAACGGCTACGATAGTGGGTCAACCGGCCCAGCCGGCCCTCATCGATGAGCTGTTTGGCATACTGAACCATCGGGACCCAGCGGTAGTTGTACCCGACAAAGGTCTGGACTCCAGCCTGGCGAGCCGCCTGCTCGGCTAGTGCTGTTTCCTGCGGGTCGCGGCCAACCGGTTTCTCGCACAAGATATGCTTGCCGGCCGCGGCCGCCGCCCGCACGATTTCCAGGTGCAGTCCGTTCGGGACGGTGATGTTGACCACTTCAACGTTGGGATCACTGAGGACCTCGTGCCAGTCCGTAGTAAAGCGTTCGAAGCCTAACCGTCGTTGAGCCTCTCGTGCCCGACTCTCAACGTTATCGCTGCATACGACCAGTCGGGGCGCAAAGTCAGCATCGGCAAATCGCTCCAGCACCTGGCGATAGGAGCGGCTGTGGGT
>JAGRBY010001475.1 GCA_020433835.1 Anaerolineae bacterium
TATCTTTGAACACCTTGTTGGCATTGGCCCGCGCTTTCACTTTATGGACTTTTTTGTCGAACGGGGCATCTTGGCTTTTGAAGTTACCGGCAATGGATACCCCCAGGTTGACCAGCGGCGTCAGAACATTATGGCCTTCCAGAACCAACATCATGACGGTGCGGAAGAACAGATCCAGTACAGCGACAATATCTTGGCGGGTCAGGGTAGTGCCCTGCTCCAACATCCGATCGATGACGCCATCCAGGTTGTAGGTCTCTTTGCTCAACACCTGAGCTTTGAACTGTTCTTTACCGTTGGTCAGTTTGTTTTTATACAAACCGAAATGGATCATATATTGACTCCTAACTTTAGAAAAAGGATGAACGAAAAAGTTGTCGAAATCTTGAAAAGACAATTGTCGTACAGATAGGGAAACAGCCTGTTTCACCAGAAAGAAGAAAAGGTCCTACTATTCAATTGGTTGATGTTTGGAATTGTTCGGCGCGACGGCGTCGCCGGGTCAAGATCGATCTGTGGGTGGGGCGGCTATTTCCACCGGTGAGCGCTA
>JAGRBY010001476.1 GCA_020433835.1 Anaerolineae bacterium
GGCCGCCCCGGTCGTCGCGCCCGCCGCGCCGGCCGGTCCCGCCCCGGAGATGGTCCCGCCGCCGCCGGAAGAGGTGGCCGCTTTATTCGATTTAGCTTTGCAAGGCGATATCAAAGCTATTCTGGACCGGCTGGACAGTATCGAAAATGCGGACGAGGCCTATCACCCCTTTACCGGACGCATCCGGCTGCTGGCCAAAAGCTTTCAAATGAAACAGATCCGTGATTTTATCGGACAGTATCGTAAGACGGACAGTCTCAACTGAGACGACATTGACGATGAAAATGTATGGCACCCTCACCCCCAACCCCTCTCCCTTAGGGAGAGGGGAGTCGCGCTAGCGACGGGGTGAGGGGTATCTTCAAGGGAGCAAACAGATGAAACCCGAACCACCGACCGGCACAGTCTTAATTGTCGACGATCACCCCACCAATATCGGGCTGCTGCTCGACTATTTGAGCGATTCGGGCTTAAAAGTGTTGGTGGCCCAAGACGGCCTGGGCGCGTTGGAGCTGGTCGATTACGCCTCGCCCGACATCATCCTGCTCG
>JAGRBY010001477.1 GCA_020433835.1 Anaerolineae bacterium
CTGTTTATCTGACTCATCTATTAGATTTGTATTTTGTGTTTGCGTTACGCTGTTGAAGGTAAGCCTTATTATAAATGTTTCTGGCAGATATTCTTTTCCAAGCGGTCAATAATGGCGGTTAACTCGGCGCTGGACATCTCCGGACGAAACTAAATATCCAAAGTAACTATTCAGCCGCAAGACTACTCGGCGTGAATCAGCCTTAGCCTATTGATATCGACATCGATTGGCTGAACAGTTACTATCCAAATTAAGCAGCACCTCATCCGGTCCAAAGTGCATGGTCAGAGGCCGCTTTACTTGTTCTACAGCGGGATCGGATTGGGCCAGGTGAATTACCCCTTACATATATGAAAATTCTGGCGCAGACGCTGGGTTTCAAGTATAGTTAGAGATCCCTACTTCATTATATGGTGACACACCTGTTTCTCTTAAACAGCCTGTTGTAACAAACACCACCTAGACTGATTGTATTGGTATTTCTAATGACAAAAAAAAACACACCCTTAACCGACGTTGAAAAAATCCGCCGCTTGCCCTGGTTGGTAG
>JAGRBY010001478.1 GCA_020433835.1 Anaerolineae bacterium
GATCCAGTATTGAACCTGGACACCTGGCTAGGGTAGGTGCAAAAGTAGTTAGGCAAAACAAAAAGGCCGGTCTGCCACAACCCGGCCTTTTTAGGGGAGTAAGGGGTGACCATTTTCGCCAAAGCAGCGAAAATAATCATTGCTGTGTTGTACTCTTTTTTACGCTAGAAGGTCATTAATCCTTCATTTTTTTCGGTGTGCGTCTTGAGAAATTCTCGAACCACATGCACCGGCACGGCCAAACCAACCTCAGGCCCGGTTATCATGGTGTTGATGCCTACCAGCCGTCCCTGAACATCAACCATCGGCCCGCCGGAATGGCCCGGCCGTAACTGCAACCCGGCCTGAATAAAGATACGATCAGGACGCGCCATTTCGGGAGCCGGCCCAACATCGATAACCGGCCCGGCACTAACCGCCCCGGCTACGCCCCAGGGATGCCCCAAGGCCAATACCAATTGACCTGGTTGTAATTCCTGCGAGTCGCCACGCGCCAGGGGGGTCAGGTTTTTGGCCTCGATAGAGAGCGCTGCCAGATCGCGCTCTTC
>JAGRBY010001479.1 GCA_020433835.1 Anaerolineae bacterium
CATCATCAGGTTATCGTAAAAGAACTCGCCCGGCTTCTCGCGATTGATACCGATGCCGCCCACTTTGGCGGCCAAGTGGATCACGACATCGGGCCGGCTGTCCTGGTAAACGCGAACGACATCGCCAATTTGGGTCAAATCGTAGTCGTGGTGGCGGGGTACGAAAATTGTCTCGACTCCGGTTTCTTTGAGGGCGGCAATGACGTAACGGCCCAAAAAGCCGTCGCCGCCGGTGACCATGATGCGTTTTTCGGTAAGAGTCATTGCCTGCTCCGTTCAGAAACGATTCAGATGAAGTTTTAAGCGTACTAGATCATAGTACAATCGCATTTGTGTTATCACTTTTGATCCAAATATCAAAGCAATGAGATGAGGTACAAAACGTGGTGATAACGAAAAGTGACAAACAGCAAGAGTCCAAAAATAAGTAACTTGTCTCCAATTTGCGCGGAGGCAATAGTACTGCGTTTGATACACATAGGCTGCGGCTCGCTCGGCCTTAAAACGGCTTGGTAAATCTTTATTACCATATCTATGAGCTACAGTT
>JAGRBY010000147.1 GCA_020433835.1 Anaerolineae bacterium
AGCATTTGCCTGGTTACCAACGAAGGCAACGGTCGATTGACAACCACCACCCCCCGTATCCACGTTGCCCTCATGGGGATGGAGCGGCTGGTTCCCAAGCTCGAAGATTTGGGGGTGATGCTTCAAATCTTGGCTCGAAGCGCTACCGGCCAAAAAACCAGTGTCTACACGAATATCGTTACCGGCCCTCGCCGTTCGGACAAAGAAGATTCAAGTGAACCCGACGGTCCCGACGAACTGCACGTGATCATCATCGACAACGGGCGCAGCCAAATTCTGGGCAGCGAGCTGGCCGAGATTCTGTACTGCATTCGCTGCGGAGCGTGTCTAAATGCCTGCCCGGTGTACCAACAAATTGGCGGGCATGCTTACAACAGTGTCTATCCGGGGCCGGTCGGCTCGGTGGTGACGCCGGGGCTGTACGGCATCAACCCCTGGAGCGAACTACCCCACGCCAGCACGCTGTGCGGCGCTTGCCGCGAGGTCTGCCCGGTGCGAATTAACATTCCGCGCATGCTCTTAAAACTACGGGCCGAAGCCACGCAAGCCGGTCTCTATCCCGCCTGGTTAAAACAGGGCTTAAGCCTCTATCGGCAAACGGCCGTGCGACCGACCATGTACCACGTGGGGGCTAGATTTTCAGGCTGGTTTACGCAACGGCTGGCCCGCGACGGCTGGCTCAAAAAACTGCCGGGGCCTCTCGGCGGCTGGACCAACAGCCGCGACTTTCCGGCTTTCGCCAAAAAATCATTTAGCCAACGCTGGCGTGAGGAGCGCGACGCATGAACCATCGAGAAAATTTCCTCAATCGCATCCGCACCAAGCTGGCCGATGCCTTAATCCCCGAAGCCGACCCGGAGCATCCCGGCTCGTTTCAGGCCTACAGTTTTAAGGCGAACGCTTCGCCGGATGAACGTGTCCAACGCTTTGAGCAAGAGCTAACGGCGCTGGCGGGGCATGTGTATCACGTTGACAATACGGAGGGTGTCGCGGAAGTTATTTTTACCATTTTGCGGAAACATAAAGCCCAACAGATTATGAGTTGGGGCAGCGACTCGCTAGAGCCGTATCAACTATTGGAGGCTTTACAGGCAGGGGGAATTGAGGTTGTGGCGAGCCGCGTCCCGACTGACCCGGAGGGGCGGGCCGCGCAGTTGGCAGCGCTCGATACCGTGAAAGTGGGGTTGACCGGGGCACACGGCGCGTTGGCCGATACCGGAGCCATCGCCCTGATAAGCGGACCGAACCGGGGGCGGTTGGCGTCGCTGCTGCCGCCGGTGCATATCGCCATTTTGTCGCGACAGAAAATTTATCCGTCGCTGCCGGCCTTTTTAGCCGAGCAATCTCAAGCTACCGCAATCGGTAGCAACCTGGTTTTTATTGCCGGGCCTAGCCGTACCGGCGACATCGAGATGACGCTAACGATGGGCGTCCATGGGCCGGGCGAAGTTCACGTGATTATTACACCGTAGATTATTTGTTTTTCAGCACGTACAGCAATGCCATAGCATAGACATCGCTCACGCCGAAGCCTTCAAACGCTAAAAACTTTTCTTTGAAGCAGATCTCACAGCGATAGCCGTCGGTGGTGCTGATCAAGGTTAGCGATGGTTCCGGCTCGCCCACCAGATTCTTCTCCAACTCCTCGCGGAGTTGGCTTTCGCTGGGGAGCCAGACAAGTTCGGCCACCAACACATGATCGAGCGCCCACTCGACCGTGCCGTGGAAGGTGACCGCCAGATTCCCGTGGAGCTTTTCGACCAAAACGGTCATATCGGTGACAACAAAAACTCTGTCGTCAAAGTCGCGATCGGGAATATGAAAGAAATCGTTATTGTTGAGCTTCCATTCTAACCCGGCTGATTTTAATTGCTGCGCCAAACTGGTTGATACCATATCTTTCGTCTCATCTTTCTTCTTTAACGGTCAGCGGCAAACCGGCGACCATAAAAACTACTTTCTTCGCTTCAGCAGCTAAACGTTGATTTGCTCTTCCTAAAATGTCGCGATAAACTCGTCCCAATTGATAAGGAGGCACTAAACCTAAGCCAACTTCATTGGAGACAATGATCAACGGCACGCCAAGCTGCCTTTGGGCCATCACCAGCGCCTCGATTTCGGTTTGAACGGCTTTTTCGATGACGGCTTCCGGTTCCGACTCGTGAGCAAGCAAAATATTGGAAACCAGCAGCGTCATACAATCCAGTAAAAGCACATCAGGCCGAGCATCGACTTGGCTGAGAGCGGCCCCAACCTGATTGGGAGCTTCCAGCGTTTGCCAATGAGCCGGTCGAGACAGCCGGTGCGCGGCAATGCGGGCGGTCATATCATCATCTTTGGCCTCGGCAGTGGCGATATAGAGAACGCGATGCCCTATTTCTGCGGCCAAGGTTTCGGCGTAACTACTCTTACCGCTGCGAGCGCCGCCCAAAATAAGTATCAAATGCAACAACGAACCTGCTCCTCTTCATAATAAAGTTAACACTTGTCATGATGATATCATTATAATCTGCGGGATGGCAAGTTACCAAAAAAATCTTACAATTGACTTTGGTTAGCCTTGTAAAGGAATTGTAACCAGATAGCGTATAATGTTAAGGTCATAATGGTTCTATTAAGCGAAATTCCCGGCCTGCAGATAGGCCATGCTCAAAACATTGCAGCTGCCACAGGCTGTACCGTAATTTTAACAACAGCCGGCGCTACGTGCGGCGTCGATCAACGCGGCGGCGCGCCTGGCACGCGCGAAACAGACCTACTCGGCCCCATGCATCTTGTGCGAAAGGTAAACGCAGTTTTGTTAGCGGGCGGCAGCGCCTTTGGCTTAGCCGCCGCCGATGGCGTTATGCAGTGGCTGGCCGAACGAGACTTTGGCCTCGACACCAAAGTGGCGTACGTACCGATTGTTCCGGCGGCGGTTTTGTTCGACTTAACCATCGGGCAAAGCGATGTACGGCCGGATGCCGCTATGGGTTACGCCGCCTGTGAAAATGCGGTCGCAAATGGGCCAAGTATCCAATCCGGCTCGATTGGCGTGGGTACCGGGGCGACGGTTGGCAAAATTCTCGGCCCGCAGGCAGCGATGAAGGCCGGTATCGGCACGGCGGTGATTGAGGTTAGACCTAATCTTTTTGTCGGCGCACTTATAGCCGTCAATTGTTTTGGCGATGTCATCGACCCCCAAACCGGACAAATTTTAGCCGGGGCGCGAAAATTGCCAGATGGCGGTTTTGCCAATACCATGCAGGTGATGAAAGAAACAACGGGTAGCTATATCAGCCCTGGGAACACTGTTATAGGTATTGTTGCAACAAATGCCGCGTTGTTGAAAGAGCAGGCCAGTAAAATGGCTCAGATGGCGCATAACGGTTTGGCACGCACCATTAGTCCGGCCCACACCATGTTTGATGGTGATACGATTTTTGCCCTGGCAACCGGACAGGGCACGTTGGGCGATGTTAATTTGATTGGAGCGTATGCGGCTGAAGCCGTGGCGCTGGCGGTTGTTGATGCCGTTCGGCAAGCAACGGCACTCGCCGGGATTCCGGCTCTACAGGATTTACAATCTTAGGCGCGAGTTTTTTGCCCGAAAGCCGTTCATTGTCGGTTTGGGCATACAGTCTCGCCCCTTTTAGAAGGAATGGAAATTGTGATGGTTTCTGTAACGTCTGAACTTGAAAATTACGTTCTCGATGAAGAGTTAGGTCGAGGCGATTTGACAATTGCATACCAGGGGCATCGCAAAGAAGACGGAAAAATAGTCGCTATTAAAGTGGTTGCCCCACAATTTTTGTTTGACGAATTTTTTGTGCAGCGTTTCAAAGATATTACCCGCCAAACGCTGAAGTTAGAACACCCCAATATTGTCCGCACCTATGAGGTCGATCAGGAAGAGAATACCCTCTACGTTGTTAGAGAATTTATCGACGCGCAACCTCTCTCAAAAATAATTAAAGAGGAAGGGCCGCTACCGCCGCAGCGAATGCTGACCATTGCCCGCCAGATTGCGGCCGCATTGGACTACGCCCACCAAAAGTCGATCATGCATGGTGATCTGTCGGCCAAGCGGGTTTATATTGGGCCTGACGATCACGTTACCGTAGCTGATTTTGGCCAGACGCAGGCGATGGTTGGCACAAGTTTGGTCAAGCAGGGGTACGCTATTGGTGCCCCGGAAACATTGGCCCCGGAACGGGTTAAAGGGCAGGGACCAAGCCGCTACTCTGACCTCTATTCATTGGGGGTACTATGCTATCAAATGCTAAGTGGTCACCCTCCGTTTACCGGCGAGGTTGCCGCAGTACTGCACGCCCAAGCTTATGAACAACCCCGCTTGCTCAACAGCGTCAACTCCGATATTTCAATCCCCTTGAGCGAAGCGGTTGGCCGCATGCTCTCTAAGGGGTTAGAACTGCGCTATACGACCGGCGCAGAATTCACGCGGGCCTTAACGGTAGCCATCGAAGGCTCGGCCCCGGCACGAGCAACAACAAATGTAAAACCGCAACTCACCGGCCTGGAACAAGCGCCTATCTCCATTTTTAGCCAACCCTGGCTGTGGGGAATTTTGGTGATACTGTTGGTGCTGTTCCTGCTGGCCGCCGGGTTTGTAACCGTGTCGGCCTGGGTAGCATGGCAATCGAATGCCAGTACCAGTGCGCCGCCACCCGCCGTTGCCCAGCCGCAAGCGGATAATGGTGACTCACGCGATATAGCCGCGCAGCAGGAAACTCAGCCCGAACAGGAGTCGGCGCAGGTGGTTTTGGTACAGCTTACACCCACCCTATCGCCCACAACCGAAGCATTGCCGACCGCAACCGCCACGCCGAGCGCAACGTCAACGCCCGTTCCGATCCCTACACCCGGCCCACCGGTGATCGAACCAAACAGCCCTTTCACCAACTTAAGGTTAGGCCACGCCATTTCGGATAATGGTGAATTGGAACAGGTTGGCATGTATTTTGCCCCTAATGACGATCCTGTCTATTTATTTTTCGATTATGGCCAGATTGAAGCCGGAACCACATGGTCTCACCGCTGGACGTGGGGCGATACGGAACTGGATGTCTATGAAGATGTTTGGCCCAACAGCTACTCGGAAACCGGCACGGCCTGGGTCTTTTATGGTCCCAGCGGCGGCTTTCAACCCGGGCCTTATAAAGTGACGTTAGAGGTAGACGGAGAGGTTGTGGGCACGGCTACCTTCGTGGTTGAAGAAGGCGGGTTGTAAAAAAGGTAAGAATTTTCAACTTGACATACTCTATGTAAGTAACTATAATGCGTTTTAACAAATTGAATAACAATACCTTCGGGGCAGGGTGAACAGACAAACTTGGCGTCTGTAATTCCCGACCGGCGGTGAGGCTGTAAAGGGCAGCCAAGCCCGCGAACGCTAGCCATAAAATGTGCTTACCAGCACGGTTAGCGCCGATTCAGTGAAAATCTGAAGCCGACGGTATAGTCCGGATGAGAGAAGGCACATAATTTTGGGATAGCCCTTTCACTTTAGATTCCAAAGTAACCGCTCCGAAGTGCGTCTGCGTACTTCGGATTTTTTGTTTATCGGCATCCAGCGGTAGGATGAGCGATGGAATAGTAGCACCATTTTTACAGGGTTATTGTAAGTATTACCTAAAGTAATGGTTATGCTCATTTTTTGTTATACGTTTATTCCATTGACTTATTTCACTTAGTTTGGCCATTGTATCTCTGTAAGCGATACCGATAACAGCGGTTGCATTGATCTTGAAGCTTATGCTTCATGGTTTTGTCGATGACCTTGCCTCGAATGTTTACTGTAACATTCGAGGCATTTTTGTTTTAGAAACCTCTACTTTACTAGAAAAGACAGGTAACGCAATGCAACAAACTATTAAGATTGCTCCCCACCAGCAAACACATCCGCTTGATCGACGCGTTGGACGGCAAAGCGTTGGGCACCAGAAATATCGGCTAGAAATGCTGGCTTTGCCCGGTGGTGTTCTACTTCTCGTTGGCCTATGGGCGCTGATTGCCAAAGTGGGCAACTACCCCACCTTTATTTTGCCTGACCCGGCCAGCGTGTGGCGTGAATTGGCCGAAATAACCTTAGACGGCACCTTATGGCACCATGCCCAAACCACTCTGCTGGAGGTTTTGGGAGGGTTAACCTTGGGGTTGTCAACCGCAACGCTTTTAGGCTATCTTTTGGCAAAAAACCCCCTGCTAGAGCGACTGACCGGCCCCTATATCGTGGCTTCGCAGTCGGTGCCGGCGATAGCCATCGCGCCGTTGCTGATCATCTGGTTTGGGTCGGGTAAAATCAGCAAAATTCTTATTTGTGCGCTGGTTGTTTTCTTCCCCATTCTGGTTAACACCATTGTTGGCATTCGTTCAGTCGATCAGGGCTTAAAAACGTTGATGCAGTCGCTGCGCGCAAATCGCTGGCAAACCTTTGTTATGCTAGAGATTCCGGCGGCTTTGCCGGTTTTACTGGGTGGTTTAAAGATTGGCGTAACGCTCTCTGTTATCGGAGCAGTTGTGGGTGAGTTTGTGGGTTCTGATCGAGGGTTAGGGTACTTGATCAATCTTTCAAAAGGGTTGTTTAACACCCCGCTTATGTTCGCAGCCCTCATCGCGTTGGGCACCATATCACTGAGTTTATATTTGATTGTAACCGGGCTTGAGCGCTGGCTGCTGGCCTGGCAACGATAACCCAAAAGAGGAGATTTGTTGTTTATGAAGTTGTTGTGGAAGCCCATATTACTGATCATGGTTCTGCTCATTGGGGCCGGCTGCGCGACCAGTACGCCGGAAGCGACAAAAGCTGAACCAGCTGCATCGACCGAACTGCAAAAGGTGGTTTTAGGAGCCGGTTATATTCCTAATGTTCAATTTGCGCCGTTTTATGTGGCGCAAAGCAAAGGTTTTTACGCGGAAGAAGGACTTGAAGTTGAAATTGAGTATGGCTTTGAAAATGACTTTATCGCGCTGGCGGCTCAAGGGGAGCGCGAGTTTGCACTGGCCAGCGGCGATCAGGTCATTCTGGCGCGATCACAGGGTTTGCCCGTTACCTATGTTATGAAATGGTATCAACGCTACCCGGTGGCACTCATGATCCCCTCTGATAAGGGAGTCACAGAGTTGCGTGATCTTGAAGGCAAGAAAATTGGGTTACCCGGCTTTTTCGGAGCGAATTTCATCGGCTGGAAAGCGCTGGTGCAAGCCGGAGGCATCGACGAGAGTGCGCTGACGTTAGAAGATATTGGCTTTACGCAAGCAGCGGCGGTGCAGCAGGGAACGGTTGATGGGGCGATGGTATACATCGTTAATGAACCGCTTCAACTTGAAAATGAAGGTCTAGCGGTGGATGTTATCGAGGTATCTGATTACATCGATTTAGTTTCAAACGGCATTATTGTTGGCGATAAATTGATGGCCGAAAATCCGGACTTAGTAAGTAAAATGGTGCGCGCGAGTTTAAGAGGGCTAAACGAGACAATCGAGAATCCCGATGAGGCCTTTGCCATTGTCCGTGAGGTCATCCCAGAGATGACTGACGAAGATGCTCCGCTGCAAGAAAAGGTATTGGAGGGCAGCATCGAATTATGGCGCAGCGACCAGCCGGGTATGTCAACCGTAGAGTCGTGGCAAGAATCGCTTGATTTTATGAAAGAAACCGGGCTGCTTGAAGGAGAAGTCACCGTCGAAGAACTGTACACCAATAAGTTCATCGAGGGTGAATAACCCTACGTGCCATGACAGCGCCTATCTTGCAAGTAAAATCACTATCAAAAGTGTATGCGACAACGCACGGTGATTTACTTGCCATTGACAATATCAATTTTTCGGTAGCACCCGGCGAGTTTGTATGTATTGTTGGGCCATCCGGCAGCGGTAAGACAACATTGTTGCAAATGCTGGGCGGCTTGCTGCTGCCCACAACCGGAGCCGTATTAACAAACGGCCGTCCCTTGGTGGAACCGCCTCCGGAAATCAGCATTGTCTTTCAAAAACCTAACCTCATGCCGTGGCGAACCGTTTTAGAGAACGTCACGTTACCCTTGCAAATTCAAGGTATTTCCCGGCCAGAGGCTGCCGAAAAAGCGCGAAAAGTGTTACACCTGGTGGGATTGAGTGATTTTGCTCAATCCCACCCCAAAGAGTTATCCGGGGGGATGGAGCAGCGCGTTGCTTTAGCGCGGGCCTTAATTCAGCAGCCGCGCATTCTTTTGCTCGATGAGCCGTTCGGAGCCCTCGACGCCCTCACCCGCGAGCGGCTTAATCGGGAGATTCTGCGGCTGTGGCAAACACAGCAGCTTACGGCTATTATGGTAACCCATAATATTCACGAAGCGGTTCTACTGGCCGATCGAGTCCTCGTGCTCAGTCCTCGGCCGGCTGTTATAGCCGCAGATTTTCACATCGACTTACCACGCCCCCGCCCGCCTGATATTGAATATACCGAACATTTCGGAGCCTTGGCCTATCAAATTAGGCAGGCTATTCGAGAATAGACACAATAGTCCCTACCTGGCAACGATCGTTCAGAAAATTCGTTTTATCTCAACAAATTCTAAGTATTTGCTCTCAAGCCTAGACATGGCATACCGAGAATGGTATAATTTTTTTAGGCCCTTGATAGCGAAATATTGAGGGACGAATTTTTGGGAGAATCCTCTTCATGCCTAAAGAAAAAGTTCTTATCGTTGATGATGAGAAAGATGTCCTCGACCTGTGCAAACGAATACTAGAAACGCAAGGCTATGAGGTTAGAACCGCAAACAGCGGTTACGAAGTCATCGAGATAACCAATCAAGAGCATTTCGATCTGCTGCTCACGGACATCAAAATGCCCGGCATGAGCGGCTTAGAAATTGCGCAAACGCTGAAACAGTCTGATCCCGGCATCATTTGTGTGACGATGACCGGCTTCAGCACGATGGATATGGCGATTAATGCAGTTAAGCTGGGCATTGATGAATTTATCTTAAAGCCATTTACTCCTAAAGATTTGAATTTGGCCGTTACAAAGGCGTTAGAAAAAGAGCGCCTTAAAAAAGAAAATTTTCGTCTCCGCTCGCTTATCCCTCTTTTTGAACTCAATAAAAGCTTGATGGGGACCGTCAATGAAGGGGAACTTCTTAACCAACTTATGGAAATTGGGGCTAAAGAGACAAACGCCAATTTTGTAGCTCTCTTTATTGCCTACGAAGAGCAGGAACTTGTAGCCCATTTCAGCTGTCCGGAAAGCCATTATACCGATCAGAACAAAATAGCCTGCAATACACTGGCCAAAGAAACCATCGAGAAAGGCCGGCAGTTAATCTATAACATCGATGACCCGGATCATACATATTTTCCCATTCTTCAAAAATTAGATGCCGTGTCGGTTATCAGCACACCGCTTAAATCCCAAAAAGCGAAGTTGGGCGCGCTCGTTTTGGCCCGAGAAGATACGCGCTTTGCCGCCGGCGATAGTGAGTTTTTACTGGTGTTGTGTGGCCAAGCCAGTATTGCCCTGGAAAATGCCCGTTTATTTACGGAAATTCAGGAGGCATATAAGCAGCTTAAGCAGCTTGATCATATGAAAAGCGAATTTATTAACATCGCCGCTCATGAACTCCGAACGCCACTCGCGATTCTTATGGGCTATGCTACGGTGCTGGAAGATGAAGTTGAAGAAGCGCAGCAGATGTACATTGCCCACATTAATCGCAATGCGATGCGGCTGCGGTCACTTATCGATAATATGCTTAATCTTCAGCACCTTGAGAGCGGCACTGTGTCCGTAACCCATGACACGGTCAATTTGGTAGAAACGCTGCAAGAAATAACGCAAGATATATCGCTATTGGTTAAGGAAAAGCAGCTTGATATTAACATCGATATTCCGGCTGATTTTCCGGAGATGATTATCGACCGTGAAAAGTTTGATCTCATTTTAGTCAATCTTGTGCATAACGCGGCCAAATTTACGCCGCCCGGTGGGCAAATTAACTTTCAGGCAAAAGTTATCGATGACCAAGCCTTGATATCGGTTAACAACACGGGCATTACCATACCCCGAGAGCTTCTTAGTCGAGTATTTGATCGCTTTTATCAAATAGAACGAACGCTTACACGTGAACATGGCGGGGCCGGTTTAGGGTTAGCCATTGTGCGGGGTATGGTGGACGTTTGCGGCGGTAGTATATCTGTTGAAAGCAGCGAAGACAGCGGCACAACCTTTACATTTATGTTACCGCTGGATAATTCTCATCTTGATGCGCGTAAACTCACGCTCTAACATCATCGCAGGCAACATCACTCACCCGGTGGTGAAGACAACAACGCTGTCTCGACCAACTGACAAATTTCTTGATAATGCGGCTCCAATCCGTCAGCCTCGATAGCAAACCAGCGAATGCCGGGATCTTCCAGGCGAAACCAGTTGAACTGCTGCCGCACGAAACGCCGCGTTTCTTTTTTGATAAGGGCCACAGCCTCATCTAACGATACGTCGCCGGTTAGATACTGCCCTATCTGCCGATAGCCTAACCCCGACATCGCCGGTAAATTTAGCCCGTAACCGGCCTCCATTAAACCTCGAACTTCTTCAACCAAGCCCATCGCCATCATCATATCAATCCGTTTATCGATGCGTTCATAGAGCTGCTCACGCGGCATCGTCAACCCAATTTGTAAGACATGGTAGTGCGGCGCACGTTTAGCCTGATGTTCACTAATGGGCGTCCCGGTTTTTTCGTAAACTTCCAGAGCACGGATTGTCCGGCGTACATTGTTGGGATGGATTTTTTCAGCCGCAGCCGGGTCAACGGCCACCAGCCGCTTGTAGAGGCTATCGCCGCTACCTTCGGCCTGTACTTCAGCTTCTAATTTGGCTCGCAGCGTCATATCCGGCGGCACGCGGGGGATGGTCCAGCCTTCAACCACGGCTTGAATCCACTGCCCTGTTCCCCCCACCAACACCGGCAGGTGCTCGCGCTGATGCGTCTGGTCGATGGCGGCGTAAGCGCTTTCCTGAAAATCGGCCACGCTGAGAATTTCATCGGGATCGGCGACGTCGATCATATGATGCGGTGCGGCAGCAATTTCGTCCGGTGTCGCCTTGGCCGTGCCGATATCAAGCCCACGGTAAATCTGCCGCGAGTCGGCGGAGATAATTTCGATATCAAAATCGCGGGCCAGTCTAACGGACAGAGCGGTTTTCCCGACCGCTGTAGGGCCAACAATAACCAATAAAGGTTTTTTCGTCATAGCAAATAAATAACGCGGGACAGCATTAGTGCTGTCCCGTACGTTTTATGTTTTTGTTAGGGAGTTTATAGAGTTTATAGAGTTAGGGAGTTTAATGCGTTAATCAATCGTTGACTCGCCTACTTTTTAGCCGGTAACACTGCACTAAATCGTGGTAAAAGAAAATCAGACAGAATTTACAAGATTATCAGGATTTTATCTGTCATAATTAAGGTAAATCTTGTAAATTCTGTCGATTATCACCTTGATTTTGTATTCCCCGGTTTAATGTTGCGCTATCTTTTAGCCAAATGCACCCATTAATTGCTCTAAAAACTCTATGAACTCATAAAACTCCATAAACTCTATTACAGCTGATAAATGTCGGAATATTTCTGCTTGATATAGTTCAGATAAGGACCGGCCTTTATACCGTCGTCGCCGGTAACGCGTTCGATCAACTCGTTGGCCGTAAATTTGCGACCGTGGCGATGGATATGCTCTTTGAACCATCCCAGCAGTGCCCTAAAATCGCCCTTGCTGAACTGCTCCGGCAGATCGGGGATATCTTGCAGCGCTTTGCTGTAGAATTGCAGCGACAGAATGTTCCCCAACGTGTACGTGGGGAAATAACCCATCATCCCGCCCGACCAGTGAATATCTTGCAGCACACCGAGCGCGTCGTTCGGCGGCGTCAGGCCCAGATACTCTTCCATTTTGGCGTTCCAGGCCGCCGGCAAATCGGCGATGCTCAGGCTTTTATTCAACAGCGCTTGCTCAAGCTCAAACCGCAAGAAAATATGCAGGTTATAGGTTACTTCATCGGCCTCAACCCGAATGTAGGATGGCGACGATTTATTGATGGCCTTATAAAAACTATCCAGACTCACCGATTTAAGTTGAGCCGGAAAAAACTCTTGCAGTTTGGGATAGTAAAACTGCCAAAACTCTATGCTGCGGCCGACAACATTTTCCCACAAGCGCGACTGCGATTCGTGCACCCCCAGCGAGGTACCCCCGGCCAGCAGCGACCCTTCCAAAGCCTGATCGCTGTTTTGTTCGTACAGCGCATGGCCGCCTTCGTGCAGCGTACCAAAGAGGGCCGAGCCGATCATTTCTTTGTGCAAGCGCGTGGTGATCCGCACATCGTTAACGGAAAAACAGGTGGTGAAGGGATGGGCCGATTTATCCTGTCGACCCCGATCCATATCAAAGCCGATGGCTTGCAGCGGCAGCAAACCAAAATTCCACTGCGTCTGCTCATCAAATTCCTGCTTCAAAACCAAATCATCGACGGCAGCTTTGTTTTCGGCGATGGCTTGCACCAGCGGCACCAACTCGGCCTTGAGCGCGGCGAAGACGCTCTGTACCTCAGAGGCTTTCATGCCCGGTTCGTATTGATTAAGCAGCGCATCGTAAATGCTCTCTTCATAACCGTACGCCTCGGCGGCCTGAATGTTTAAATCAACAATTTTAGAGAGGCTATCTTGAAACTGCGAAAAATCTTTCTCGGCCCGGGCCTTGGTCCACACCTGCTGGCCCATCGAGAAGGTGCGGCTCATCTCTTCAACCAACTGCGGCGGCAGTTTGCGGGCCTGGTCGTAATCGCGTTGAGCCACCCGCACCAGGCTGGCTTCGTTTGAGTCATAATCGAACCCGGCCTGAGCCAGATCCGACAAAAGCTCGCCAATTTCATCTGATGTAAAAAGCTCGTGGCTAATTTTGCTCAGCGTGCTCAATTGCTCGGCCCGGGCGGCGGCTCCACCCGGCGGCATATACGTTTGCTGATCCCAACCGAGAACCGCAGCCGCATAGTTTACATCGTGAATGGTTTTTAATCTTGCTTTGAGGCTATCTAATTTTTCTTGCACGGGTTTCTCCTTTGAAGACAGGAATCAGGAACTGGGAACTAGGAATTAGGGAAAGGCTGTTTCTAACTCCTAATTCCTAATTCCTGATTCCTTCATTATCAATCGACTAATCGTCGCCCAAACTCAGCACCGTCATAAAGGCTTC
>JAGRBY010001480.1 GCA_020433835.1 Anaerolineae bacterium
CCTCCTGGTCGTTGATGCGTTCGATCCGTTTGCGGGCCTCCGAGGAGAGACGGACCAGTTCCACCACGCCCAGCTGGGGAATGGCAAAGCTCTGGCCTCCGCTTTCCACCACGAGGGCCGAGATGATGGCCAGCGTCAGCGGGATGCGGATGCGGATCGTCGTGCCCTGGCCTTCGGTGGAAGTCAGATCCACCACACCGCCGATTCGCTCGATCTGCGTCCGCACGACATCCATCCCCACACCACGACCGGAGACCGCGCTGATGCGGTCGGCGGTGGAGAAGCCTGGTGTGAAAATCAACGTCAGAATTTCGTTCTGAGACATTCCGCTGGCCTGCGTGCGGTTCACGAGGCCTTTGCTGATGGCTTTCTCCAGCACACGGGCCGTGTTGATGCCTCCTCCGTCGTCTTCGATGCAGATGATGACGTGCCCGCCTTCATGGCAGGCAGACAGTCTGATCGTTCCGCTTTCTGGTTTGCCCCGCTGCAGGCGGACTTCGGGCGGTTCAATGCCGTGGTCCACGGAATTGCGGACCATGTGCGTCT
>JAGRBY010001481.1 GCA_020433835.1 Anaerolineae bacterium
TGAACCACTGAAGCACTGACAATGATGATCGCACTGAATACCACCTTTCAACCCCAGGGTTTTCCTGACATTGAATGCTGGGAAGCCGTGTAGAAAAGGTATCAGTGTCATCATTTCCCTCATCACTTCAGTGTTTCTCTCCGGCCCCGTAACCGAAACGCCACCACAAAAACCTTTTTCCCCTTGTCACGCCCTCGCCTTGATGTTAAAATGCTTAGAAGACCCTAACGGAGCGACAAAGCTTGCTTTGTCATCCACGATGGGGTCAAAGACCGTAGGATGGGTTGAGGCCCGAAACCCATCACACCCCACGCGGGAATGTTGGGTCTCGTTCTTCGACCCAACCTACGTCTAACGGAGCGACCGCATGAACCCTGGCAACTGGACTTTAACCGACCTCGGCAGTATCGGCAGCGTCATTGGCGGCGTTTTCGCGGTGCTGTCCTTCTTGGGGATGCTCCTCGCGCCGCAGGCTTACGCCACGTTTTGGCGCATCTTGATGGGCAGCTTCGCCGCGCTGGTTGGCGTGGCCGGACTGGTCTGG
>JAGRBY010001482.1 GCA_020433835.1 Anaerolineae bacterium
TGGTCGATGGTCTGGTTGGAGCCGCTGTGCCGTAACTCGTGAGGGCGGTCGGTGGTGAGGATGAGCAGCGGGATCTGGGCGTAGTAAGCCTCGGTAATGGCCGGGTGAAGATTCGATGCAGCCGTGCCCGAAGTACAGACCACGGCCACAGGCTGGCGACCGGCCAGGGCCATCCCCAGCGCAAAAAAGCCGGCGCCTCGCTCATCCAACAGCGAGTGTACCGAGATGTCGGCATGTTGAAAAAAAGCGATGGTCAATGGCGTCGAGCGCGAGCCGGGCGCGATGCAGACATGGCGAAGTCCGGCCCGGGCCAACTCATCGACAAAGATTTCAGCCCACAGCGTACTGCGGTTGGGTGCGGTCATGCTTTATTTGCGCCTCCCAAAGCATCAATTAACGGTTTGAATTTGAGCTGCGTTTCTCGCCACTCCTTGTCAGGGATTGAATCGGCCACGATACCGGCGCCGGCGTACAGCAGGGTCTCCTGGTTAACCGTCACTGCCGAACGAATCGCCACGGCAAACACACCATTCTGCTGGGGAT
>JAGRBY010001483.1 GCA_020433835.1 Anaerolineae bacterium
CTTTCAGGAGTTACTCAGTCAAAATCGCAACAAAATTGAAGTTATCGTCACGCTGCTGGCCATTTTGGAACTAATTAAAAGAAGAATTGTTGATGTCGGCCAGACAAATCATTTTGGCAATATTATTATAGAAAAACGGGCCAACATACCTGAACTATCTGAAAGCGAGTGGGAAGCGATAGTCGGTTTAACCGAAGTATCGTAAATCAATCCCCCAGATTAGCGCCAATCAAGCGGGCGCTTTTAACCCAGGGGTGATCCAGCGGCACCGTCTTCCGCCGGCCGACGACCTCTTCAATCGGCACCGGTTCGACCCCCTCGCCCCGAGCCGCGACCATGACCCCGTAGAGACCCTGGTCGATAAAATCGGCGCAGGCCGTACCCAGCCGCGTAGCCAATAGGCGGTCGGCCGCTGAAGGCGCACCGCCTCGCTGTAAGTGGCCTAGAATGGTGACACGGGCTTCAAGGCCGGTCAACTCCTCAAGTTGATTGGCCAGGCGCAGAGTGTTGCCCGAATGGCGCGACTTCAATTCCTTCAGTT
>JAGRBY010001484.1 GCA_020433835.1 Anaerolineae bacterium
CGCCAACGGTGCCGCTAGGTACGGCCCGCCTTCGAGCCAGCGTGATGGCCTCCCATACGCGAGATGACCTGGCCTTTGCCCTGGATGCCTTTGCCAAAGTCGGCCGCCGGTTGGGGTTACTGACATAGACTTTATAACGTCGAATGGTTTCACATTAGAATTGTGAATGAGAGTTGTGAATAATTGATTGTGAATGAAAATAAACTTCACTATTCACAATTAACCATTTTTTTAAGACTTGGCTTGAAAAAAACTAGGAATTAAGGAGGAGGAAGTAATGGGTTTTACCCCTAATCCCTACTACCTACCCCTTACCCCTTGGAATAGCTGGCAAACTTGGGTCACGTAAGGTCTGTTATCACTGAAAAGAGAGAGAGAATGAACACATCATCATCTGATGCGGTCAACATCAGAACCAAACTGGAAGAAGAAGACAAACAATACTTGTGGCATCCCTTCACCCAACAACAAGATTGGGAAGCCGAACCGCAGCTCATCATCGAACGGGGTGAAGGCAATTATCTGTTCGATGTGGAGGGC
>JAGRBY010001485.1 GCA_020433835.1 Anaerolineae bacterium
CTTTTTACGTGCAAAATGAAGGCGATTAGCGCTTTCAGTCTCTTTTTGCGTGCAAAATGAAGGCGATTAGCGCTTTCAGTCTCTTTTTGCGTGCAAAATGAAGACATTTTTGATTCTGTTGACATTTCTGATTTGCATGTCATTTCGACGCGCTTGCGAGGAGAAATCTCTCGGAACGTCGATGGATTAGTGGACGTTGGTGGAGATTTCTCGCTCCTTCGTCGCTCGAAATGACATCATCTGTCGTTGTTGCGGCAAATGTCAACACAACCTACTCAGCTTACGCTGAAGAAACCACGGGAACCGGTTAGCTTTTATTGCTTTATGACTTACGCAGTTGAAGCGAAATCAGGATTTTTGTAGTACAAATTGCACATTTGCACCTCTCATTTGTCCCAAAATGCGAACAATTTAGCACATTGTTCTACGAACTGTGTAACTTCTAGCGTTATTATACACCATTCCAAATCATCACCCGATTGTTACCGGAGTCGGCGATGGCTAAACGGCCTCGATACAGATGAATGCCATAGGGCCAG
>JAGRBY010001486.1 GCA_020433835.1 Anaerolineae bacterium
GAGCAATGCCGTCGGTTTATTGAAGCGGTGCTATGGATAGCCCGCAGCGGCTGCCAATGGCGATTGTTGCCCGAAAAGTATGGAGCTTGGAACAGTGTCTACAAGCGGTTCGCCCGCTGGGATGAGCGCGATATTTGGCATAAACTGCATCAATATTGTGCTGAAGAACCGGATATGGAGCATCTGATCCTTGATAGCACCATTGTCCGGGCTCATCCTTGTGCCGCCGGTGCCTCTAAAAAAAAGGCGGTCAGGCTGCACAAGCCCTAGGGCGAAGCATCGGCGGCTTCAGCACCAAAATCCACGTTAGTGTCGATGGCTTAGGCCATCCCTTGCGTTTTATTCTGACGGCCGGGCAGCGACACGATATTACTCAAGCCCAAGCGCTGGTGATTGACCTTGATTTTGCGCGGCTGATTGCCGATAAAGGCTATGATGCGGATGACTTTATCAACCTCATCATCGAAGAATACGAAGCTGAAGTTGTTATTCCGCCACGAGCCAAACGTAAGGAGCCACGCGCCTATGACAAGCATTT
>JAGRBY010001487.1 GCA_020433835.1 Anaerolineae bacterium
GTTTGAGCCCTCAGCAACACCTTTCTGGTTCATCGGTCAACAAACCGACCAAACTGTCTAAAACCGGCAATCAAAATATTAAAACAGCTCTCTATTTTCCCGCTTTATCTGCTATGCAACATAACCCGATTGTTAAAGCTCTCGTCCTACGCTTGCGTCTACAAAACAAAGATAGCATGGTTATTGTCGGAGCTGCTATGCGTAAATTGTTCCAACTCGCTTACGGCGTTCTCAAATCCGGTCAACCTTTTGACCCCAATTTTGCTACTAAATTACAAGCTACTATTTGACATTTATCACGGTATCTTACGCAGTGCTAAAGGTGACAGTCACTTTAGGGCATCCAAGTGACTGTCACCTGACTTTTGCGTAAGTCCTAAGATACATCTTTTGTAGGACTCATCCGTAAATAACGTTACTGTATCAGGGGATTGGAGATTGGTAATGAGAGATTAAACAAATCGCCAGTCTCCCGTTTCTAATCCCCCAATCTGCATTACAGACAACGTTTGGCGGAGATTTCTCGCTCCTATCGTCG
>JAGRBY010001488.1 GCA_020433835.1 Anaerolineae bacterium
CCCGCACCAAAGATTGCCAGCGCGGCGATAACCCATTCGGGCCGGTTATGGGCCAAAATCGGTACCGTTTCACCCGGCTGCACACCGGCGGCGACTAATCCACGCGCTAACTGTTCGGCCGTATCGGCCACCTTGGCGCAGCTCCACCGCTCAACGCCATCGGTATGAAACGCCAGCAGACACTCGCTGTCGCCCCCTTGCCGCAAATGCGGAATCAATTCTTGTAACGTTTGTAATGATTGCATATGGCCCATCTCCCCCATTGGTTAAGTTGAAACGGGGAGTAGGGGGTAGGAAGTAGGGATTAAGGGAAACTCTACTTCTTACGCCTTTACTCCCTTGCCACCCGCAGCAGTGCGATGGCGGTTTTTATAGTGATATTAGCCGAGGATGTCTATTGATGTCATAAAGTTTAGGCTCTTTAATAGTCAAGAGTCACTTGATTTTGAAATAGTGCGTAGTTCGCAGTGCGTAGTTAAAGAGTGGTTATATGCACTATGTGTTTGTTACAGCATCCGTAAGAATTTTTACCACAGA
>JAGRBY010001489.1 GCA_020433835.1 Anaerolineae bacterium
TACTCACTCTGTGAATATTTGCTCTCATCGAATTCCGGTGTCGAGAAGCCCATCGGACCACGCTTCACCGCTTCAGCGCCCACGTTACTGGTCATGATAACCACTGTATTGCGGAAATCAACGGTGCGTCCTTGGCCATCGGTCAGGTGGCCATCATCCATGATCTGCAAGAGGGCATTCCACACTTCGGGATGAGCCTTCTCAATTTCATCAAAGAGAATCACCTGGTATGGCCGGCGGCGCACTTGTTCCGTCAACTGACCACCCTGCTCATAGCCGACATAGCCGGGAGGCGCACCAAAGAGCCGACTGACTGTGTGGCCTTCGCGGTATTCGCTCATATCGATGCGCAGCAACGCTTCATCATCGTCGAACATAAAGCCGGCCAACGCACGGGCCAATTCAGTCTTCCCAATGCCGGTCGGCCCCAAGAAGAGGAAGACACCAATCGGGCGTTTCGGATCTTTCAAGCCACTGCGCGCCCGTCGAATGGCATCGCTCACAGCACTGACAGCCTGTTCCTGGCCGATAATTCG
>JAGRBY010000148.1 GCA_020433835.1 Anaerolineae bacterium
GTGGGAAGCCAGCTTAAGCAGCCCCA
Source organism: Anaerolineae bacterium (assembly GCA_020433835.1). The sequence goes on from JAGRBY010000148.1 coordinate 27, forward strand.
CAAAAGCGACCGCCACCGATCCGCCAATCAGCAGGCGGCCCAGGTAAGCCCAGGTAATGGTCGGGGCCAGCGCAAACAGCAGCGTGCCGCAGCCCGCAACCAGTCCCCCCCAGGCCATCAGCTTTCTTGGCCCCCAACTGTCGGATAAAATGCCGGTAGGGATTTGCATGAGGGCGTAGCTATAAAAGTAGAAAGCGGAGAAGTTGCCCAGCGCCGTCGCCGTAATCCCAAAATCGACCATCAGGGTATCAGCCAACACTGCCGGAGCGACGCGCAGGTAAAAACCAAGGAGGTAGAAGACAGCGCCCAGGCCCCACATTGTCCAGGCCAGGGACGGCGGCGGCGGGCGGGTTGCCTCGCTGGTGTTTAGGTTCGGTTGGGGGGCAACTGACATAGCGGGTATCCTCTGCGATCACAAAAATCGTATAGTATCCTAAAATTCTGTTTTCAGCGAAATCGCCTCGGCATGACTCTCTAACCAAATCGTGGTAAAATTCTGTTAATTTTGTTAATCATATGAGTTATGCAGTTCAAAAGGTGACAGTCACTTATTGGTCATGAGCAGCGGTATATTACTTCAGCAAGGCCGGTTTTCGTGTCTCAAGTGACTGTCACCTGGCTTTATGGGCCTAACTGCGTAACCTCTCAATTAAACTTAGCCGACCTGCACCTGGCTTCAGAAACATGTATCATTTGGAAAAGGGTTTTCTAAATGGGCACACCCAATCTTCTCATTGTCCTGTCAACACTCGTCAGTCTTCTGTTTCTACTCCTCATCATCTCTATCTTACAGCGCCGTAGCCTGCGCGAGCAGTCGGCGGGGCTGCTTATTGATTATGTTATATCCTCCTGGCCGTGGGTTTTGGGCCATTTGGTGCTGTGGCTCGACAGATCGCCTTTTTTACCCCACCAATTTATTAGCCGCATCTTACTTTACAACGCCCTGTTGCTGGCCGTTATCTTTTTTCACTTAACCCGAACCTTCCTACGGCGCGACGGACGCACCAGAATGGGGTGGATTATCGGTTTGGGGTGGTTGATGATCGGCATCGTGCTGGGAGAAAATTGGCTGCTGCTACCCGATCCACTCTGGCAAGGCAATAATTGGGTGCTGCCGCTATCTAACCTTACCTTTTGGATTTTAAGCGCCGGTTGGGCAACGTTTATGGGCGGGGCCTTGTGGTTATCGATGCGTGCCTACCGTCAAACGCAGCAGCCGCTGCACCGCAACCGTATTATGTATTGGTTCTCGGTTACGGCCTTTATCATTGCCGACGGTTTCCTCTCGCTGGTCGGCTCGGCGACACCCGGCGGAATTCTGCACCTGGCTGGGGTGGTAATTGCCACCTATGTTATCCTTACGCACGGTCTGCCCGATGTGCGTCATGCGGCGCGTCGGATAGTGAGTTATCTCATTATCACCAGTTTAACCGTGGCGCTTTATACAGCCGGCATATTGGCAACGCAATACGCTTTTGAGTCGGTGCCGGGATACTCGCCCTGGTTGGCTGTGGCCGCTATCGCGCTGGTGTTGGCAATCATCTTTGATCCACTCTCTAAAACCGTGCAGCGTTTTGTCAACCAACTCATCTCTGATACCCGCTACGATCTCAGACGCCTGGTGCAGCAGTACAGCGCCAACATCAGCAACATTGTCGATTTGGAACAGTTAGCCACCATGGCCCTTACCTTTATCTGTAACGAACTGCAAATTCGGCGGGGAGCGGTGTATGTCATCCACCATGTGCGCCAGTCCGAGACGGAAGCCCAACAGGAGTATTTTAAGCTACGCGGCATTGTTGGCACGGGCGACGGTTTGCCACCGGGCTTTGAACTGCCGGAAGTGGTCCTTACCCCCCAAAGCCCCGTAGTACAAAACCTGCGCGATTTACCCTCGCTCAGCCAATATGATATCGATCTACTGCCAAAATTCGATACGACACCGCTCGAAGAAAAAGCGTGGCTGGCCCAACTGAATATGGATATTTACCTGCCCATCTACGCCAGCGATGAGTGGATCGGCTTGCTGATCTTTGGCCCCAAACGCTCCGGCGACCGCTACTACGACCACGATCTTTTTTTTGCTCAGAACGCTGGCCGATCAAACCGCCGTGGCACTCGAAAATGCCCGGCTGTTCGACGATCTCAAGTATCGTAATGAAAAGATCGAACAGCTCAACTACGAATTATCGGTGGCTAACGAAAAGCTGGCCCGACTCGATGAAGCCAAATCGGACTTTATCGGGGTAGCGTCGCATGAACTGCGCACGCCGATGACTCAAATTCGTGGTTATAGCGATATGCTGTCAGATATGCTGGAAAGCAACAGCCTCAGTCCCGAAACCGCAGCAATGATGATCCGAGGCATGAGCAAGGGCGTTAACCGGCTGGAGGAAATTGTCAACAAAATGTTTGAAATCTCCAAAATCGATACGGAGACGTTGGATCTGAGTGTTGAGCAGGTAGCGCTCAAAGACGTTATCGACTCAGTGATTAAGCATTTCAATGATGCTCTACAAGAGCGCAAGCAGACTCTTGCCACTGAAAATTTGGCCGACTTGCCGGAGATCATTGCCGACGATGATCGGCTCAAGCAAGTTTTTATGCATCTGATCCAAAACGCCATCAAATATACACCGGACGGCGGCCACATCTCGATTACAGGCCACTACCTCAATGATGCAGCCCAACAGCCAGACGATGGGTTTGTTGAGATCATTATCCGTGATACAGGTATTGGTATTGCAGCCGCAGAGCTAGAGCAAATTTTTGAGAAATTTTACCGGGTTGGAGACGCACGTCACCACAGTACGGGGCAAACGAAGTTTAAAGGGGCGGGGCCGGGGCTTGGTTTAACCATTGCCCGAGGGATTGTTACAGCGCACGGCGGACGGATTTGGGGTGAGAGTCGTGGTTATGATGAAGAAGGCCTACCCGGCAGCAGCTTCTACGTGGTGCTGCCGGTGTCGTCGAGCCAATTGGCGTTGGTTCGGTCGGAAGAGTTTGAAGCGTCGCTGTAATGGTTAGGCGCTGACCGATAGTTCGTAATCTTCAAGCTGTCGAGCAACCATTTTTATGGTCGTCAAATTGCTGGTGGCAACGAAGGCTTCGCAAATGAGGGTGAAGTCTAAGTTCGTGCGTGGTTGAAAAGAAACAACGTGACCATCCAAAGTTTCGTAGATACCGTATCGACCGGCAAATCTGCAGGTGAAGCCGTCACCACACGACTGAAGGGTATCGGCCATTAATTCTTCGTGCATTAAGTCTTGCGCCATTGCGAGGACTTTGCTATCAAGCTGGAACACTTTATTTGCTTGGGGTGGTTGTCCACCAACTATTTCGAGTGCCATAGTGAAATCCTCTAACTAATTCCTTTTCCCAAAATGGGTTTATTACTGTATAGTGTATATCATACCACGGCTTATTGTAAGCTGTTGTTACAATTGTATTACATTGCCGTTAATTTATCGTTACAAGATTGCAAAACAAATTTAACAAACCTTAAAAATCTTGGTTTTTTACGGCTTAAAACGTTATTTTATAGAATTTGTACTAACGTAGGACTCTATCGGCATTGAAAAGAGGGCAAAAAACATCCTGGCCCAAGGGAGGATTAGTTTCATTGTATGTCAATTGAGACAAAGCTGCAAGAAATGGGATTGGTTTTGCCGGAACCGATAAAAGTTCCGACCGGAGTCAAGCTGCCATTCCGATTCGTGAGGGTGCAGGGCCATCGCGCTTTTATTTCGGGCCACGGGCCACAAAACCCCGATGGCTCAATTGCCGGGCCATTTGGCAAAGTGGGCAGCGATATTACGGTAGAACAGGGATACGAAGCCGCCAAACTGACCGCACTGTCGATTCTAGGCAACCTCAAACGCCAGTTAGGCAGCCTTGATAATATTACGTGGCTGCGTGTATTTGGTATGGTCAACTCGGCTCCTGACTTCACCAGTCAACCGCAGGTCATCAACGGTTTTTCTGATTTAATTCTTGAACTCTACGGCCCCGAACGCGGAGCACACGCCCGCTCGGCCGTTGGCATGGCTAGCCTGCCGTTCGCCATGCCGGTGGAGATTGAAGCCGAGATAGAAATCGGTTAACGCACAAAGGAGCAACATACACCCTATGAAAAAAACGATCAAACAAATGGTTGAAGAAGCCGAAGCCGAAATAGAGACCCTGCCCGTAGAAGAGGTGCTTAAACTACAAGGCGATCCGGATGTACTCATTGTCGATTTACGGGACGTGCGAGAGCTTAAGCGCGAGGGTTTCATCCCCGGTTCATTTCACGCGCCCCGTGGTATGCTGGAATTTTGGGTCGATCCCGACAGCCCTTACCACAAAACTATCTTCGCCTCAGACAAGCATTTTATCTTTTACTGCAACTTAGGTTGGCGCTCGGCGCTGGCGGCTAAGGTCGTTCAAGATATGGGTTTAGAGCGCGTCAGCCACATCGGTGGCGGTTTTGACGCCTGGCAGAAAGCCGGCGGGCCTGTTGAGAGAAAAGAGGCGAAGGGCAAATAACGTGTTTGACACCATCGTCATCGGCAAAGGGTTAATAGGCTCGGCGGCGATCCGCTATTTGAGCGAACACAGCGCCAACGTGGCCGCCATCGGGCCGGATGAGCCGGTCGATTGGGCCACCCATCAAGGCGTGTTCGCCAGCCACTACGACCAGGGCCGCATCACCCGCATTCTCGATGTCGATCCGGTTTGGGCTTTACTGGCGAAACGCTCGATAGAGCAGTACCGCACTATCGAGGCCAACAGCGGCATCGACCTTTATACCCCAAGCGGCGGTTTGCAGATCAATTATGACCCCGAACGGGTTGTCCAACTGGAGCGGGTTGGCCATCAATTGGGAGCCGAATTCAAAACCTTTCGCGACCCTGCTGCTCTCAAAACAGGTTGTCCCCTCTTTTCATTTCCCGAAGATATGACCGGCACGTTTGAAAGCGGCGGCGCGGGCTATATCAACCCGCGCGCGTTGGTGGCCGCGCAGTTAACCATTGCCCAACAGCAAGGAGCCTCGGTTCTGCGCGAGACAGTGATTTCCGTTGAGTCTCATAAAGACAGTGTCACCGTGACCACCACTGAAGGGCACAGCTACCAGGCCAAAAAGATTTTACTGGCCGCCGGAGCCTACACCAACATGCTGCTCGATGCGCCGCTTGACCTAACGTTGAAACCACGCACCATTTTGCTGGCCGAGCTGCCGGACTCAGAAATTACGCGACTGGCCAATCTTCCTACGCTGATGGTCAAATTAAAAGACAACCCCCACTTACTTTCCATTTACATGGTGCCGGGAGTTCAATATTCAGACGGAAAAACGTACATCAAAATCGGGGGGTATATGCACAATACGCCGGTGGCTCGTTCATTTGAAGAACTGCGGACCTGGTTTAATACGGGTGGCAGCCGCGCCGAGGCGGAAGCACTAAAAGCGGTGCTGCTCGACTGTATTCCCGATCTGAACGCGACCGCTTTTCGTCAAAAACCGTGTGTTATCACCTACACCGCGCACGAGCGCCCCTACATCGACACGCTAGAAGAGGGGCGCATTTTTGTCGCGGCGGGCGGCTGTGGAACCTCGGCCAAATCATCGAATGAAATTGGCCGGCTGGCGGCGAGTTTAACCGTTCACAATGCTTGGCTCGATCAAGAACTGCATGCCAAAGACTTTCAAGCGATTAGGCAACCTTGACTGCTTCATACAACTTCACGGTTGAAACAATCGGCGCGGCGACATACAATGGCACAAAAAAGAAGCCCAAACAGCCGAAAGAGAAGAAGGTTAACGCCGCGCCGATTGCCAGCAATGCCGCATAACTAATCAAGATGATTACACCGCGCCCTACATCGCCAGCGATAATCCAACCCAGCCCCAAAAAGCCGCAGTAACCGCCAATCAGTTCCAGAAGAACTAAAAAAACGGGTGTATAATTTTGGTTCATGACTTATCCTCACTATGTTTATCATTTTCTTCGCTTACTACCATATCATATTTCGCCGTCAGCGTCTCAACTGACGAGCATTGACAACAAATAGTCAACCAATGATAAACGTTGAAAACTTTGCTTCCTTGTCCTCAGCAATTTACATCCACAACTTTTGAAGCCTATCCACGTAGGGACTATAATACCAGGTTGCAACCCTTTTCCCTCGAATGAATGAACCAACGAACGCAAAGGATAGGAGAGCATGGCGGAAAAGCTTGGTAGATACGAAATACTTGAAGAATTGGGCCAGGGCGGCTTTGCTATTGTTCATCGCGGTTGCGATACAATTTTAGATCGACCGGTGGCCCTGAAGGAACTCAGGCCGGTGTTGCTGAACGACGCCGAATGGGTGGCTCGATTTCACCGCGAAGCCAAGACTATCGCCCGGCTTGATCATCCCCACATCGTGCCGATCTACGATGTCTACGAAACGAACCAGCGTCTCTTCATTATAATGCGCCTTGTCGATGGTCCCAGCCTGGAAGAAATTATCCACACCAAAGGTCATCTGCCCTGGCCGGAAGCCTTAGAGATTTTCACGACCATTACCGAAGGTCTAGCCTATGCTCACAGCCAACACATCCTGCACCGCGACCTCAAACCGGCCAACATCCTCATCGACTCAAAACAGGGCGCGATGCTCTCTGACTTTGGCCTGGCGAAACTGACCAGCGAGAGCAGCATGAGCCTGAGCGCCAGCGGCACCATTGTCGGCACGCCGCACTACATCGCCCCAGAGATTTGGGAGGGCAAGCCCAGTTCGCCCCAATCCGATATTTACGCGCTGGGCTGCATTGTGTACGAAACCCTAACCGGCGAGAAAATATTCAAAGGCGACACCCCACCGGCGGTGATGATGGCCCACTTCACGCCATTGTCGCTGCCGCAGATTTGGCCCGATGGCATTCCCGTCGGTATCGCCGGGGTGTTAGGCAAAGCCCTAGCCCGCAGCCCCGAAGACAGATACGCTCACGCCGATGAACTGCTGGCCGAGCTAACCGCCTTGCAAACCAACGGCGCAGCACGTACTCCCCAGCCCACGGCATCGGCTTCGACACCGCCTGCCCCAACCGCCATCGGCGATAGCGCTCCTATGGAGACCGTCGTCATACCCGAACAGGAACGCGTCCCCACCGCGCCGCCAACGGATCGCATTGCGGTTGAGGCGATCAATCCTATTCAGAAAAAAAGCCTGTCAGTCGACATTCCCGTGTCACGAGCGTCGGTTGTCGCGCCAACGGAACCGCCCCCCGCTGTCGCGCCGCCTGCGGACAACGCCGGCTCTACATCCGCCCCACCCCACCCTCGCCAGCGACGGCGGGGCTGTTTGTGGCTGGGGGTGGGAGCTGTGGCGCTGGTTCTTATTGGGGTTATGGGCTTAGGCAACTTTTGCTCACTTCTCAGCAAACTCAACACCAACCATCAGGTAGAAGCGGATCTCATCGACCTGACGACCGAGCCGATCAGCGTGCCTTTCCCCAGCGATACCGACACCGCTGAGGTTGATATCGACTTTGGCGCTGGTGAGCTGTTTATCAACCCCGGTGCCGAAGATGCGCTCATCAGCGGCACCGCCACGTACAATGTGGCTCAACTTAAACCCACAATCGCCATCGACCAGGAAAAAGTCTCGATCAAACCTGTGATCAATTTTGAAATGAAGTCGCTGCCCAATGATGAAATTCATAATCGCTGGGAGCTAAACCTGGGCGACTTCCCTATGGAATTGACGCTCAACGCCGGAGCCTCAAACAGCACTCTTGAACTGGGCGGCCTATCGCTCGAACAGGTGCGGGTGGCCGGCGGCGCGACGGACTTCGCCCTCTCCTTTAAAGAACCAAACAAGGTTCCAATGGAAAGCCTGCGCTTTACCGGTGCCGGTTCAAAAACCGAATTAACCGGCCTGGCCAACGCCCACACCGAAGACATTCTTTTCAAGGGCGGTGCGGGCGAATACCTGCTCGATTTCAGCGGCGTGCTGCAGGATGATATCGATGTCGAAGTCGACGCCGGGCTGGGGCAGGTCACCCTGCGCATTCCCGAACAGGTACGCGCCAGCGTCACGGTCAGAGATTTCTTATCCAGCGTAGAACCAACCGGCGGCTGGCAGCAAGCAGCAGATGATGAAAACGTTTACAAATTGGCCGGCGATGTCAACTCAGATCATGAAATCGAAATTACGGTTCGCATTGGCGGCGGCACCTTACGTTTGGAAACCCTTTACCAAGGGGGCGAGGATAAATAAGGCATAGAAAGCAGACTTTTCGCCTTTAATCACTATTTCTAACCCCCTACCCCCGTGGTACTCTAGCAATTAAGGCCAGGATATGATAAACTTAGGCTGAACTCTAAAATCGTCACCTGATCCTTTCCACCACTTGTCATTTCCAATCTATTCCATCATCAAGGAGCTTAATGAGTCAGCCAACTTTAAGCTTAAATCATCGCCTGTTGGCCGTCATGGATACCCGTGCCGACCGGGCATGCTTTCAGATCAAAAAACGAGGCCGCTACCAGAGCGTACACTACACCACATTTCAAAAACGAGTCTTTCGTCTTCTAAAATTCTTTCAAGGCCAAAACCTACAAAGCGGCGAGCGCGTGGCCATCATCGCCGACAACTCTGTCGACTGGATGGTTATCTATGTCGCCTGTATGCTGTCGGGCCTGGTGGCTGTGCCGCTGCGCACGACGCTGCCGGTTGAGACCCTGCACACTATTTTGCAAGAAACCGGCACGTGCCTGGCTGTGGTGCAAGAGGAGGAGCTAGTACGCTTCATCTCTACAAACAACACCCTGCCCGAACTCAAGACGATGCTGGTAACCAACAGTGCTCTGGCCTCACCGCCTTGGATTTTGCCCATCGAAGCGATTTTTGCCGACACCCTGCCCCCGCCCGATGAAATCCAGGCGTTCTGCGCCCGTGCCGAACGCATCTCACCTCACGCGCTGGCCGTTATCAAATATGTTCCCAGCGAGAACGGTCGACCCGTCGGCGCAATGTTTAATCACGCTCAACTGTCGCTGACGATGCGGCATATGGCCCATTGGCTCAATTTTGAAGAAGACGACGTGGCCTTTACCATTATGCAGTGGACGGAGTCACCCAATTTGCTGACCGCGCTGCACTACTTTCTGATGGGCGTCCCCAACGCTCTGCTTGAATCGCTAGAGAACCTGGCCGACAACATGCGCGAAACCAGCCCAACGGTCATGCTCGACATTCCCTACACCTACGAGAAATTTTACGAAGGCTTCACCAGTTGGCTCAGCGAACAGCCCGAGGTCTATCAAAAAGTGGTGCGCTGGGCCTTGGCCAAAGGCAAAGAGTTTCGGTCGGCCGGACGTAACGCCTCGCCGGAACTGCGGCAAGAGCATCTGCGGGCCGATATGACCTTCTTCAGCCGCTTCAAAGGTCGATTGGGCGGTCGCATCCGGGTTTTTTACTCCACCGGCGGCTCGCTCTCGCGCGAAGTTAACGACTTTTACGAAGCTATCGGCATTCCGATCATTAACGTCTACAGCTTAACCGAAGCCGGAGGTTTTCCGGCCACCAGCCATCCGCAAAACCGTCGTCCCAAATCGGTGGGGCGCGTGGCCCCCGGTTACGAGGTGCGTTTTGCCAAAGACGGCGAAATTCTCATCCGTGGCGAAACGGTGATGGACGGCTTTTGGCAGGCCCCCGAGCAAACCCGCCGGGCCATCACCGCCGAAGGCTGGCTCCACAGCGGCGATATCGGCCGTATTGACGATGACGGCTATCTCTACATTACCGACCGCAAGCGGCACATTATGGTGCTGTCAACCGGCCGCAAAATTATTCCAACGGTGATTGAAAACGCGCTCGTCGAAAGCGAGTTTATCGCCCAGGCCGCCGTTATCGCCGAAGGCAAACCGTACGTTTCAGCCATGATCGTGCCCGATCTCAACCACCTGATGGATCACTTTCAAGACGACGGCGAGCAGGTGACAACCACCGGCCACCCCCGCGTGAAGGCGCTGCTCGAACAGATTATCGGCCAGGTCAACCGCATGCTCGACCGCTGGGAGCAGATTAACGAATACAGTCTGCTGGAACAACCACTCAGCCGCGACACCGGTGAACTCACGCCATCGATGAAGATTAGCCGCCATGTGGTCGCCAAACGCTACGCTTCGCAGATTGAGGCGATGTACCCCTCCAAGCTGCAAATCGAGGCCGAAAATATCTCACAAGTGCAGATTGAACCGGAACGCCTGCGCGAACTCCTCGAAAAGGAGCGCATTCTCGATGCCTGGATGGCCGACGCCGGCATCGGCTTTTTGTTTGAGATTGCCCAAATGCGCCAAATCGATGCCCCGTCGATGGTTCACATTTGTGACGCCGCCGCCACCATCGCCCAAATGGAAAACGAAGAGAAGCCGCTTTCGACCGCGCTCATCGTGGGCGACCCGGCCCGCATCAACCGCATTTTGCCGGAAAGCCAAATTCAACTGCTCTCGCACGATCACATTCGCCGCATGCGCAAAACGCTGGTGACGATGGCCCGCATGGTCGACGGCAACGTGCTCGGCTACGTGGTCGACAAACACGGCTACGTGCGCGGCATCAACAAACTCAGCATTCCGCTCGATGAGCCGGTCAACTTTCTGCTCGGCCCCCAGTTTCGCCACCAGGCCGCCATCTCACGCCAGTGCGATGCCGTGGTCTTTTTTGTGCCGGCCGGTGGTCGCCAGGTGCGGGTCTTTTCCGGCGGGCATCTCATTGGCCGCTACTCCAACGGCGACTGGTCGCCTGAAAATATGCTGTATGTCGATGAAGTGATCGAGGAAGTGGCTCAAGAAAAACAGTACAATATCAATCTCATCCGGCGTGTGCTGCGCTGTGCCTTTCGTATGTCGGAGAACAATATGGGCGCTATCTTCATCATCGGCAATGCCGACGAGGTGATGGACCATTCCGATTCTTCGGAAATTAGCCACTTCGCGCTGATTATCAGCACGCCGATGCTCGACTTAAGCGACGAGGAACTGATCAACTTTGCCAAACAAGACGGGGCCACGGTTATCGACGTGCAGGGCAAATTTCGCGGCTGTATGGTGCTGCTGCGGCCCGACGCCGAAACCCGCGCCGAGATTGGCCCCGGCAAAGGCGCACGCCACAGCAGCGCTGCCAAAATGAGCGCCGAGGCCAACTGTCTGGCCATCACCGTCTCGCACGATGGCCCGATTACTGTGTACGACTCAGGAAAACGCATATTATCGCTGTAGAACTTTTACAATTTCAACGGTGATGTCACGCCCAAAATGTAATTTTCAATCAGGAGATGAGGAGATGGAGAGATAAGGAGATTGACCTTACTAAATCTCCCCATCTCCTCATCTCCATTTTTGATATTAAGGTGACAGTCACTTGGATGTAATAAATCGACCTATCTGGGCAAAATGAACGCTCGGATTAATTAAAAAGTGACTGTCACCTTGTTTGATCCATTTACGTGATCGTCACCGAATTCTTTCAAATTTTGCCAAAAATCTATGGATACCCAAAACGCCAAAACCCATTCCCAACGCATCGAAACGTTGGCCAGCTACGTACCCCGGTTGATAACGCGGCGCATCGCCGTTGATCCAACCCCCATTAGCCAACCCAAAACAGAACCGCTGCAAGCCGCCGTGCTGTTCGCCGATATCTCCGGCTTCACCGCGCTTACCGAACGGCTGGCCCAACAAGGCCCGGCCGGAGCCGAGATGTTGACCCAAATTCTCAACGACTACTTCGGCCACCTGATCGATCTTATTCAAGCCCACGGAGGCGATGTCGTTAAGTTTGCCGGTGATGCCCTCATCGCGCTCTTTCCGGCCTTTGACGATAGCGGCGTCACCCACGAGTCGCTGCTGCCCAGGGTTACCCGGCTGGCGGCGCAGTGCAGTTTAACCGCCCAACAGCATCTCAACAACTACAAAGCCGCCGAAGGCATCTACCTGTCACTCAAGCTGGCGATTGGAGCCGGCGAGGTGATGACCATGCACCTGGGCGGGGTGTTCGACCGCTGGGAATTTTTGGTTACCGGCCCGCCGCTAACACAGGTCGGCCAGGTGGAAGGCTTTGCCCAGCCCGGCGACATCGTTGTCTCACCCGAAGCCTGGCAACTTATCAACGCCTTTGCCGCAGGTGCCGCCGTAGAAGAACTGGCCGGCGCAATGCGCCTGATCGGCCTGCGCCAACTGCTTAGCCCCGTGCCGCTTGACGTGCCGTACCTGGCCGAAGAAACCGACGAGGCTCTGCGTCGCTACATTCCCGGCGCTATTCGGGCCAGGCTCAAGGCCAAGCAAAGCGGCTGGATTGCCGAACTGCGCCGCGTAACGGTGCTGTTTGTCAACCTGCCCGATCTCAACTACGCCGGCGATGTCGAAGAAGCCCAGCAGATTATGCGTGCCCTACAAAACGATCTTTACCATTATGAAGGCAGCGTCAACAAGCTGAGTGTCGATGATAAAGGCGTCACCCTCATTGCCGCCCTGGGACTGCCGCCATTTGCCCACGAAGACGACGCCGAGCGTGGCGTCGAGGCCGCGCTGGCGATGCGCCGCACGTTGCGAGCACGCGGACTGCGCAGTGGCATCGGCGTGACCACCGGTCGGGCCTTTTGCGGGTCGGTTGGCTACGACCGGCGGCGCGAGTACACCATGATCGGCGATGTGGTTAATCTTTCGGCCCGCCTCATGCAAGCCTCGCTTAAGCAGGGCATCGACAACGATATTTTGTGCGATGGCGTGACCTACCGCGCCACTCGCGCTTCGGCGGCGCTGGAGCTGATGCTGGGCGTCGATCTCGACGACTCCGGCGGCGTGGGCGATGTCAACTACTTCGAGGAACTGCCGCCCCTGAGCCTAAAGGGCAAAAGCCAGCCCATTCCCGTTTACCGGCCCATCGACCACCAAACCACAACCATCGACGTCGACAATTTTTTCACGGAGATGGTTGGCCGCAATGCCGAGCGCAAACTGCTGGTCGAAAAGCTGCGAGCCGTGTTGCAGGATGATGTCGGCAGCATTTTGCTCATCGAAGGCGAGGCCGGTATCGGCAAGTCGCGCCTGGTAGAGTACCTGGTTATCCAGACCAAAACGCTGGCCCTCAACTACCTCATCGGCGCGGGCAACGCCATCGAGCGGACCACGCCCTACCACGCCTGGCGG
>JAGRBY010001490.1 GCA_020433835.1 Anaerolineae bacterium
TCGCCACTTCTCTCTATTACATTCTGAAACCACCATTTACTAAGCCCCAATTACCAATCTCCAATCTCCAATCTCCCGCTTCCCACCTCTTACTCTTATCTTGGTGGTTAGTCATGCTTCTTCCCGCTCTCCTCGCCCCTGAAGGCGCTCCCCACCACCTGCGTCTCCTCGGTACCCTTGTTCCGGCCTACATCTTTATCGCTGTCGGTGTAACCATTACCGTTCACTTCCTAATCCGCATCTTGTCTCGCGCAATCCCTAATCTCCAATCTCCAATCTCCAATCTCCAATACCTAATCCCGCTTGTGCTGTACACCCTCCTCGCCTTCCATACATCCGTTAATTACTTCATTCGCTGGCCCAGCGCTGCCGACTTCACCCTGCCCTTCGACCTCTACGCCACCCGGCTGGCCGCCGATATCACACAGGCGCCATCCGGCGTCGGTTACGTGCTGCCGATGGATATCCGCGCCGCCGCAGAGGCGCGTCACTACACCCTCGACTACCTGCTGGCCGATCAACCCAACGCCGCCTA
>JAGRBY010001491.1 GCA_020433835.1 Anaerolineae bacterium
TGGGCGTGCGGTGTTCGTGTTAGAAATTCGATTGAGTTGTTAAGATTGGCCAAGCTATTGTGTCGGCCGGTAGGGACTTTGACCGACTATGTCAGAAGATAGTTCAAGTATATCATATCTTACCCGGTCATAAAAGGTTCGCGAGGAAATAGAGTGCGTTAAGGAACACTAAATTTTTTATCTTTTATTGGTGTAGCTTCGTGTCCTTCGTGGATCAAACTTCTTGCTTTTTTGGTTAGACGTGGCTTGGTTAGATACTAATCACCCTATCCATCAACTGCTGGAGCTTTTCCATGGTATCGGTTTCGGGTAACGGGGTATAGATCATGAGTTTGAGATCGGGCATAGCCGGCACCTGCAAGGTTGTATGCTCAAACATCAGACACCCTACCCGCGGATGATCTATGTCTTTCCGGGCATCAACGCGACTACTTACATCGTGACGGGGCCACCAAGCCCGAAACTCAGGGCTGACGCGCTCTAAATCAGCGATCAAGCGTTTGAACCATTCTTCATGGACACAATGGGCACTAT
>JAGRBY010001492.1 GCA_020433835.1 Anaerolineae bacterium
GAGAACAAGATAAAACTTTGTTTAGAAGACCAAAGTGATGATTTATCCCCCCTAATCCCTACTACCTACCCCCTACCCCGTTCACAGTCGCCAAATCACACCAAATCCCATTTGCCAATCCCCAATTACCCCCGGAAATGAGCCACTTGGCTCACCCACCTTGACCCCGCTGGTACTTGTATTCAGCCCTGCTTTTCGATAAGCTAGAAGCATGCTAAATACAGTTGAAGACGTAACCTCACTGCTCGAGGGACAACAGTACATCGCCGATGTCGGTTTAAGTACCAGCCTCTTCCTGGCCCTGAAAATGGGCAAAGCTTTGTTTCTGGAAGGCGAACCCGGCGTCGGCAAGACCGAAATTGCCAAGGTATTGAGCCGCCATTTTGCCGCGCCGCTCATCCGGCTGCAATGTTACGAAGGTCTGGATCTCAACCAGGCCGTGTACGAATGGAACTATCCCCGCCAACTGTTGGAAATCCAGGCCCATCAACAGCGCGGTGAAAATTTTGATACCGACGATATTTTCACCGAAA
>JAGRBY010001493.1 GCA_020433835.1 Anaerolineae bacterium
AGAGCCAACTCTCCCCGGATATAGCTTGGTCGCAAGTCGAAGTTATTAGCGCTGACGGATTTGGTAATCGCGTTTTTGCTGAAGAACTGCTCGAACCCGATCCCGCCGGCCCGGCTCTTCTTAGCCTTACAATTGATAATCAGGCTATGACCCGCCGGCAGGGCCTTGTCCGCATGATTGTTCCCAGCGAAAAAAACGACGCCCTGCGCCAGGTCAAGTGGGTGGGGAAAATTGTGGTCAAGTAGAGATTGGTAATGGGTAACTGGAGACTGGAGGTTACAAAAACACGCAGCATAGTCTCCAATCTCTAGTCTCTAATCTCCTATCTGTGGTATAATCCTGATCAATCTTTGGCAAAGCGGGTTGCTATGGCCTCAACATCTTCTACCCAATCTAAGCGCGTTATCTTGCTGATGCGTAACAGTACCTATCGCGGACAGGCTTTTTATGAAGCCGCAAAACGGTTGGATATTGAAATTATTACCGGGTTAGACATCCACCCCGACTTGGCTGACTATTGGAAAGTGCCTTT
>JAGRBY010001494.1 GCA_020433835.1 Anaerolineae bacterium
CCTGTCGCAGCGCGGCGAGATCATTGCCTCGGCGCCGGTGCGGCTGGGGCCGAGTACGCCGGCCGCTTTCCAGCCCGGCCTGCCGGCGCTCGATGAGTTTCCCTTCAAAATTTGGGAACAGTTGATGGACCATCACTGGCGTTACCTGCCGCCGGCTTCCTTTGGTTATGGGGCCGCGGTCGGCTACCAGCCTCTACGTGAGGTCATCGCCGCCTATTTGGGCGCGGCGCGCGGCGTTCGCTGCGAGGCGGAGCAGATCATTATGGTAGCCGGTACGCAGCAGGCCATCAATCTGGCCGCGTATGTGCTGCTCGATCCCGGCGACAAGGTCTGGATGGAAGACCCCGGCTATATCGACGGCCGCGTGGCCCTGTTGGGCGCCGGCGTCACCCCCGTGCCGATTCCGGTCGATGCCGAAGGGGTGAGCATCGACATGGGCCAGCAGCTTTGCCCGGACGCCCGGCTCGTTTACATCACGCCCTCTTACCAGTATCCGCTGGGTATCCGTATGAGTTTGAGCCGCCGGTTGC